>JAYUIP010000893.1:0-11621 GCA_043765945.1 Arcicella sp. | reverse complement strand
GAAAACCTCCTAACGCCCTTCGCCATTGATGCCACGCAGGAATTGGCTTTGCAACAAATAAAATCGGGAGTTTCAATGGTGGTTCAAGGACCGCCAGGTACGGGAAAATCCCAGTTAATTTGTAATCTCATTGCAGATTTTACGGCTCGTGGTAAAAAAGTTTTGGTAGTTTCTCAAAAACGAGCTGCCCTTGATGTTGTGCAGGAACGCCTCGCAAGGGCTGGTATGCGACCGTTCGTGGGTAATGTTCACGATTTCAAAAACGACCGTAAAACTTTGTACACTCAGATTTTGAACCAAATTGAACAAATCGAAGATTATCAGAAGCAAAATCAGAGCCTTGATGCCATATTTTTAGAGAGAAATTTTACCCAAGAAAGTCGTCAAATTGATAAAATTTCGGAGACTTTACAAGAATTTAAAAATGCCCTTTTTGATGTTTCAGAATGTGGTATTTCGGTTAAAGAATTATACCTGACAAGTTCACCTGACAAACCGTTCTTGAACTTGAAAGAGAATTATAAGCAGTTCGAATTCAATGAGATAGATGATTTTTTGAAGAAATTTGAACGGTATTGTACAGCCCCCCACGCCCCCAGAGGGGGAGCTTTCGAGTCCAAATTTATGTCCGATTTTAACTCCCCCTCTCGGGGCGGGGGGGCTTTTTTTTGGTCTTTTAGATTATCATTCCAAAACCATCAATATTCAGAAATACCACAAATGTTTAAGGTCATTCAAGATGTACATGATTTTGTACAAAACCTTGAAAAAGAATCGTCAGAAATGCTACCCAATACCTTAACTTTCATAGAATTAGAAAAAAATTCAACAGAAAATGAGCGTTTGCAAAATTTATTATTAACCATTGGAAATGAGAAAATTTATCAGGTTTTTAGTAGAAATATTATCAAAAAAATCAAACTTAACGCTTCAAAAATCGGAGAATTAGAAGCCCAAGTAGGTCAATTTTTTGCAGGTCAAGGGATTGAAATTACGTTACCAAGCTCTCAATTATTACCTTTTCTATCAAAATTAAATGAAGCCATTGACACAAAATCTAATCTGATTGGAGGATTAGTTTGGCGTTTTTTTTCAAAGGAAAAGACCGATATTCAGAATGTTACAATGGCGAACGGATTGAGCCTTTCGTTGGAAGATTTGCAGAAATTACAGCAAAGAATTCAAAACCGTATTGGTTTAGAAAAATGGTGGAATGAATGGGGGTGGATATTTAGCCCCCTAATCGAAACGTCGAACCGCCCCAAAGGGGGAACAATTAATGAAATAGTAAACTCCCCCTCTGGGGGGTGGGGGGCTAACTATCGTTGGTTTGAACGGCACTTTCAACAATTGTACCAAGCCGAAAAAGCGAATAAAATTTGGAAGCTGTTAGTGAAAATATTGCCTTTATTGTCGGTGTCATCCCAAACAATAACGGGATGGAATGAATTTCAAAAACAAATCAATTTTCTGATTCGAAAATCGCAACAATTAATTGATAATCAAGTAGTTTGGGGTAATTATTTGTCCAAAAAGCAAATAGATATTATTAGTAATTCCAAAGATTTACTAACTATTAATTCTTACTTAAAAGAAAACTTCGATTTGATGCAAGAATCTGATTCGTTGAAGGCATCTTTCAGTCGTTCGGAATGGGCTATGATTGAATTATTTTTATCGGAAAAAGAACCATTGGCGAGTTTTATCAATAGTTTAAAATTAGCTTGGATTGAACATATTGAAGATAAATACCCCATACTAAGAGGTGTTAGTTCATTAAAAATCAGTCAGTTAGAAAATGACTTGCAAGGTTCCGTTCAGAAAAAACAAACACTGAGTCAGGAGATTTTATGGTTGAAATTACGAGAATTAACGTACCAAAATTTAGAAAAAAACAGACTTCAGAACACCATAACTTACCGTGACTTAAAACATCAAGTTTCTAAAAAACGAAAATTGTGGTCAGTTCGGAAATTAATTACTGAATATTCGGAAGAAATATTCAAAATTGTTTCGTGCTGGTTAGCTTCTCCCGAAACAGTTTCTGCAATTTTTCCTTTGGACCGCAACTTCGATTTAGTGATTTTTGATGAAGCCTCACAGTGTTTTGCTGAACAAGGTATTCCTGCCTTATACAGAGGTAAACAAGTGGTCATTGCGGGTGATTCCAAACAATTGCAACCCAATGATTTATACCGAGTCAGGTTTGAAAATGATGCTGACGATAACCCTGAATTAGAAGTAGATTCGCTCTTGGATTTGGCTTGTCAGTATTTACCACAAATCCAATTAAGAGGTCATTACCGTAGTAAATCTTTGGACTTAATAGATTTTTCTAATCAATATTTTTATAAAAATACGTTATCATTACTACCTGATTACCAAGAAATTAACTTGCAAAAACCTGCTATTCAGTATTTGAAAGTGAATGGCGTTTGGGAAAATAACACCAATCAGGTTGAAGCAGAAAAAGTGATTGATTTAATTAGAAATATCAATCAAAATTATCCCGAAAAATCAATCGGTATTGTAACTTTCAACTTCAAGCAACAAGGATTGATTCAAGATTTGCTAAGCTTAACCGAAGCCCCCCAATCCCCAGAGGAGGAGTTAAAATCAGACTCAAATTTGGAATCGAAAGTTCCCCCTCTGGGGACGGAGGGGGCTTGGGCTTCTCTTTTCGTAAAAAACATCGAAAATGTACAAGGAGATGAACGAGATATTATCATTTTCTCAATCGGATATGCTCCCGACACAAAAGGAAAAATGGCAATGCAATTTGGCTCTTTAAATGGACAAGGAGGAGAAAATCGTTTGAATGTAGCCATTACCCGTGCGAGAGAAAAAATCTATATCATCAGTAGTATTTTACCGAACCAGTTGCGAGTAGAAGAAGCCCAAAATGAAGGACCAAGATTATTAAAAAGTTATTTGGAATATGCCTTAAAAGTATCCGAAGGAAATTATAAACCACAAGCTCATCGTTCAGAAAATTATCAATCGGAATGGTTGTTGAAAGAACAAATTATACAAGATAATAATCTGTATATCAAAGAGTTACCATTTGCAGACATAACCGTAAAAAACCTAAACAACTATGAATCATTAATCTTAACGGATGATGATTTATATTACGAACACCTTTCACCGAAGGAAACATTTGCCTATATTCCTGCGGGTTTACGGGCGAAAGGATGGAAATTTGAGAGAATTTTTAGTCGTAATTTTTGGAAGAGATAAATTTTTGGAACGCAGATTCCTTCGGCAGCGCAGATTTAAGAGGATTTTCTCCTTTTGAATTTAAATAAATATGCAAAAATAAAATCTTTATTTTCAAGCTGTGGTTATGAATCAAGGGATAAAACACTTTTTATAATCCTCTTAAATCTGCGTTGCGAAGCGTCTGCGTCATCTGCGTGCCATCATCACCCTAATTTAACAAAATGAAAAATATTTTACTTCATCTCCGCATACCTTTTTCATTATTTCTCATGCCAGTTTTCTGGTTTACGATTAGTCAGTCTCAAAACCCAGATTGGGGCATCACGGCAGGACTTTTTGTGATATTACATTTACTGATTTATCCTGCTTCAAATGCCTACAATAGTTACTTCGACAAAGACGAAGGTGCCATTGGTGGACTTGAAAATCCCCCGCCTGTAAGTATTGCATTATTCTATATTGCTTGGATTTTGGATGTTGTAGCATTTATTATTGCGTACTTCCTCGGAGGATGGATTTTAAGCGTAGCCTTGATGATTTATAGTTCTATCTCAAAAGCATATTCCAATGATAAAATACGGTTAAAAAAATATCCAATTCTTAGTTGGCTAACAGTCGGTATCTTTCAAGGGGCATTTACCTATTTAGCTGTTATTCAAGCAGTTGATAAGATTCTATTGAGTGAAATATTGCAAAGTAAATACTTAATTCCAGCAACTTTAAGTAGTCTAAATCTCTTAGGATTCTATCCAATGACCCAGATTTATCAGCACGAAGAAGATGCCCGTAGAGGTGATATGACGATGAGTAGATTATTAGGAATTAAGGGAACTTTTATCTTCACGGCAATCATTTTTATGTTCGTAACAGTTAGCTTTTTCTTCTATTTCAAAGAAATTAAAATCTATAATTTCCCCGCTTTTGTGATTTATCTTTTGGTAATGTCTCCTGTGTTGATTTACTTCAATTTATGGTTTTTAAAGGTCTTGAAAAATGAAAAACAAGCCGATTTTCACCACACAATGCGGTTAAATATGCTTGGTTCAGTTTGCTTAAATTTGTTCTTTATTTTGTTGTTAATCGGTAGATAAGGCGTTGAAAAATAGACCACAGATTGTACAGATTTACACAGTTTTTTTTGGTTTTATCTGTGTAAATCCGTCCAATCTGAACAATCCGTGGTCTATTTTTTTCTTAATTTGGTAAATTATTCCGCAAAAGCCCATATACCCACGTACCCGCAACGGCGGAGAGTAATGTTACTGAAATTACCCCAAAACCACTCCCAATCTGAGCAAAGAGTGGACCTGGGCAAGCACCCGTAATTGCCCAACCAAAGCCAAAAATTAACCCTCCATAAATCTGTCCTTTATTAAAAGTCTTGGGGGCAATAGAGATTTTTTCGCCAGATAAAGTCTTGATATTCAATTGTTTAATCAATTGAACTGAGATTGCACCCACCACCACAGCCGTACCGATTACGCCATACATGTGGAAATTCGTAAGGCGAAACATCTCTTGAATTCTAAACCAAGAAATGATTTCAGATTTGACGGCAATAATGCCAAAAAACGTCCCTGCAATTATGTATTTTAAGTTTTTAATGATCATGTTATTTGTGAGTAAATCTGCGTTGCAAAGCATCTGCGTTATCTGCGTTCCAACTCATTAAAGCGTTAGTAAAAAAGGCAGAATTAACCAAGTCATCACGAAGCCACCAATCATAAAACATATCGTGGCAATCAAGGATGGAACTTGCAGATTTGATAAACCCATAATGGCGTGTCCAGAAGTACATCCTCCCGCCCAACGAGTACCGAAACCTACTAAAAATCCTCCTAACACCATGAAAATGAAGCCTTTAAGCGTAAATAAGTTTTGGAAATTGAACAAATCTGTCGGTAATAATCCTGAAAAATCTTTAATACCCAAAGCCGCTAATTCCTGTTGCGTTTGTAGATTAATCACGATGGCGTTTGGATTTGAGAGCAATGAATTACCAATAAATCCTCCTAAAACGATACCCGCTACGAAAAATAAATTCCACGAATCTTTCTTCCAATCGTACTTGAAAAAATCAATATTTGCAGGAATACAAGCCGCACAAACTTGTCGGAGCGTCGAGGAAATTCCGAAAGATTTATTGCCCAAAATCAATAAAATCGGAACGGTCAAGCCAATCAAAAGCCCCGAAATTGACCAATGCCAGGGTTGGCGAATGAGTTCTAACATAATTATTTGTGGTTTTTGGTTTTAAAACAGTAATTGGTGTTAAGAAATTTTAAGGTTTAGCATCTCCGATGCTTTTGCAACACTACTTATCATATTCTACAAAGGTTGTGCATCTCCGATGCAAGTAATGTTACCAAGACCTCGGAGAGGTGAAACCTTTTTAGCTCAAAATTACACCTTTTCAAGAGGCATTGTACTATGCGTCTCAGAGATGCCTAACCTTAATACGGTTACTTCTTGGTTTGATTTTTTTAAAAGAAAAGATACATAAACTTACACCAAAATCCCAGTCCCAGCAATCGCCCCAAATCCACCTTGAATATCCACCATATTATCATAACCCCTTGATTTCAAGATACTTGAAGCTACCATTGAGCGATAACCTCCTGCACAATGGATGTAATTTGTTTCTTCTTCATCAAACTCGTCCATCAATTCAGAAATCTGTGCTAAAGGAATATTCTGGGCTTCCTTAACGTGTCCTTCTTCAAATTCAGTAGTTTTCCTTACGTCTTTTATGGTCAGATGGTTGTCTTTTCTGTAAATATCCGCAAACTCATCCGCTGTAATTGACTCAACTTCGTCAACCTCTTTATCAGCCATTTTCCAAGCCTCAAAACCGCCTTTTAAATAACCCAAAACGTTATCATAACCCACTCGTGCAAGGCGTTTTATGACTTCTTCTTCACGTCCTTCATCCGCTACAATCAAAATTTCTTGTTGAATATCTCGCACCAATGTACCAACCCACGGAGCAAAATCACCATCAATTCCTATAAAAATAGAACGTGGAATGAAGCCCACTCTAAACATTTCTGGCTTGCGAGTGTCAATAACTAAGGTGTCAATTGTATTGGCTAAATCCTCAAATTCATTAGGAGTAAGCGGAGTTAATCCACGTTCCATCACAACCGTAACATCTTGACTACCAGTCTTATTGAGGTGTACATTCTCTGGAAAATAGAACGGCGGTGGCGTTAATCCTTCCGTCACGGCTTCGATAAATTGCTCCTTCGTTTGAGGTTTCAAAGCATAATTTACCGCCTTCTGATTCCCCAAAGTATCAAACCTTTCCTTCGACATATTTTTTCCACAAGCCGAACCCGCTCCATGTGCAGGATAGATAACAATATCATCCGCCAAAGGCATAATTTTATTTTGAAGTGAATCGTATAAATGTCCCGCTAAATCTTCCATCGTTAGCGAACCATTTTGTGCTAAATCTGGGCGACCAACATCCCCAATAAAAAGCGTATCTCCCGAAAAAAGATTGGTCGCTTTTCCGTTTTCATCAAACAACAAAAAACAACTTGATTCCATCGTATGCCCAGGCGTATGCAAGACTTTTATCGTGACATTTCCTAACTCAAACGCCTGATTGTCAGTAGCTATCGTTGCCTTAAACTGTGGATTTGCATTTGGTCCGTAGATGATTGGAGCATTCGTTTTATGGGATAACTCCAAATGTCCAGACACAAAATCTGCGTGAAAATGGGTCTCGAAAATGTATTTTATCGTAGCATTATTCCGCTTGGCTTTTTCAATATAAGAATTTACCTCACGCAAAGGGTCAATGATGGCAACCTCTCCCTCCGACTCAATATAATAAGCCCCCTGAGCCAAACAGCCCGTATATATTTGTTCTATTTTCATATTTTTAAGAGAGCTTTCTTTGAAAAGTACAAAAAGTAAAATTCTGTACCGTCTTAAACGGTGTTTCATGATTTTCATTGATGCACCTTATTTTTTCAAAATTTTCCTTGAATTTATTCGTCATTGATTCTTCTGAATATTGCTTTATTTCTAAACCGCTACATTTAGTTGGTCCTCGTTCCGAAAACGTTCCAACGCTCAAAAATCCTTCGTTTTTGATGTTTGTTTTGGCAATGGAAAGATAAGTTTCAATTTGCCCATTCTCTATCAAAAAATGAAATGCAGCACGGTCGTGCCAAACATCATATTTTTTGGTATCGTCTTGATATTCAGTTATATCAGAAACAATCCATTCAATTTTTTCGGCAGATTTTCCTAATCTTTCTTTGGCTTTTTCGAGAGCTTTTTCTGAAATATCCAAAACTGTGATATGTTCAAAACCATCTTTCAACAAATAATCAACTAAATAACTATCTCCCCCGCCAACATCAATAATTTGGGCAGTTTTGGGTAAATTCAAAGAGCGAATAAACGCCAAAGAAGTTGTAGGAACTTCCTGAAACCAACTTACATCCGTAAGATTTTTGGTAGAAAAAACATGCTCCCAATGCGTTTTTTTGTTATGCTCCATTCTTAGAAAAGTTAAAAAATAGTTCTGTTCCTTGTCGAGGTTTTACTGAATTATAGCAAGGTTCTAAAAGGGTAATTTTAAAATCATTTGAAAACAAATCTAAATACTCTTCCCGACTTCCACCAAATGGAGGATTTCTTGGAAATTGTATATCAAAAAATAAGCCTACTAACTTTCCATTTTTATTTAAAAATTCGCTCATTTTCTGAACATATTTTGTCCGTAAGTCTGGATTTAAGGAACAAAAGAAAGTTTGTTCTAAAATCAAATCATATTCGCCCGTATGCGTAAAAAAATCAGTACAAATAATATTAATGTTTTGATAGTCAGATAGATAGAACTGCATCTTTTCCACAATCATAGGAGCGAAATCAATAACTGTTATATCCTGAAAGCCTTGTTTTAATAAATATTCAGCTTCATATCCACGCCCACAACCTGGAATTAATATACGAAGATTTTTATCCGTTAATTGGTCAATATATGCCCTCAAGGGAGGGGAAATCGTTTTCAAATCCCAACCAGTTTCTTCCGCTTCGTAGCGATTATTCCAGTAATCTTGTGATAAAAATTCATTCATGTTGTTTGCACAACGCAGGCAGGGTTTTTGAACCCTGCCTGCGTTAATATCAATTATTTTAATATTAACTCTTTAATCAAAATCCACGTACCCATTACCAACGTAAACCATCCGAAAGCAGGTTTTAATTGTTGGTTATCTAAGCGCTTTGAGAGCGTAGTTCCAATCAATACTCCAACAAGAGCCAAGCCAATAAACGTTCCTAAGAAAGTCCAATTGATATCGTGTTTTCCTAAATCACCCGTGAAGCCAATTAACGAGTTTATGGCAATAATCATCAATGAAGTCCCAACGGCTAACTTCATCGGAAGTTTTACGAAATTTGTCAAAACTGGAATAATTAAAAATCCACCTCCCACACCCACAAACCCTGTCAAAGTACCTACAATCAAGCCTTCAAAGAAAATTAAACCATAATTTACTCGCTTTATTGCCTCCGAAATTGAATCCACTTCCTTCCTCTTCCGAATCATAGAACGAGAAGCCAAAACCATTAACAAAGCAAATGTTAGCATGATTAATGTGTTCTTCGTCAAAACAAAATCTCCGAATCGTGCAATTTCACTGGGAATTAGTGGCATGAAATATTTACGAGTAGAAAACACCATAATAAACGATGGAAACGAAAAAAACAAAGCGGTTTTAGGACTCGCCCAACCTTTTCGCAGATAATTAATTGATGCTACTGCCGAACTTGTACCCACAATCAACAATGAATAAGCCGTTGCTAAACTTGGTTCAATTTTGAAAATATACACTAAAACTGGCACTGTTAAAATTGAACCACCACCACCTAATAAACTGAGCAACAGTCCAATACAAATTGCTAATGAGTAACCTATTAAATCCATAGAGTAATATTAATATATGTTAATGTTTTCATGTTTTGGACACAGAGTTTTCAGAGTTTTGCACAAAGTTTCACAGAGAAATTAAAATTGATTGAACGATTAAAAACTTCGTGAAACTCTGAGCTGCTCTGTGACTCAAAAGCCTTTAATAATTACAATCACAATGCTCGATGCACTCAATCAACTTCATTACTTCCCGTTCTTTTAAAGAATAAAAAACGTTCAAACCATCTTTTTCAGAACGTAAAATTCCCTTCAGTTTCATGTTAATTAAATGATGAGAGAGGAGTGATTGTTCACACTGCAAGATTTCGCAAATGTCATTAACTGAGAGTTTTTCGTTTTGAGAAAGCAAATCCACAATCGCCAGACGAGTAGGATGAGCAACGGTTTTAAGGATAAACGCTGCCTTTTCGAGTTTTTCTTTATTAATTTGATAGGCTATGGTTACCATTTTGACTCTTGATTTTGATTTCGTTTACAAATATATGAATGTATTTTCATATATTAATATAAATTTAAACAATATCGTTCATTTTCGAGTAATAATGTTTGAAAATAACAACAACATGAAATTAACAATTATATTTATCTTATTGATTGTCAATGATTTATCGCAAGATTTTAGGCATATAATAAATTTAGAAGAACCATCGCCCTACCCTAAATTTAACGTAGAACTGAAAGGAGAAAAATACGAAAAGCGTCTAAATTTCAGAGAAGGATTAATTTTGATTTACATTCCAAAACGAAAAAAGTACGCTTACATGGATGCCAACGCTAACGTAATTATTCCCCCTCAATACGATGAATTTTTGTGGTTTGGCGAAGGACTTGCCCCCGTGAGGAAAGGCAAAAAATGGGGATATATCAACACAAAAATGGAATTAGTTATTCCGTTTAAATTTGAAGAAGTTGGATTATTCCATTATGGAAAGGCTCAGGTTGCGATTGGAAAAAAATTGGCTCAAATTGATGTAATGGGACAAATAATTAAGGTTTTCTGACAAATTTTTGTGGAATGAAATAACGTAGGGACGAATAGCATTCGTCCCCTCTTTCAAATGATTCCATGTGAATGAATGCTATTGGTTTCTACCGCAAAAATTATCGCAGAACTATAATTAAATAAATATATTCCTACTAATCTCAACCGACTTCGTAAATTCATATTGATTTAAATCTAACTTAACTTCTTGATTTTCAAAGTATTGAATTATATTTTGAGTATTAATATTCCCAACCAATTCATCTTCTGCCATCGGGCAACCACCAAAACCACCAATGGCTCCGTCAAATCTTCGACATCCTGCCTGATATGCTGACTCAATTTTCATCTGCCAAGTATCGTTCGTGGCATGAAAATGAGCCCCAAATTCTATGTTTGTATATTGTGGAATTAAACCTGTAAAAAGCTCTGTTATTACCTGATTATCAGCCACTCCAACCGTATCGGAAAGAGCAATAATTTTAATCCCTAGCTCATTCATTTTCTCCGCCCAATTTGCCACGATTTCTGCATTAAAAGCATCTCCGTATGGATTTCCAAAACCCATCGAAAAATAGATAACTAATTGTTTATCAAACTTTTGACAAAGATTTTGAATATTTTCAACGGTTTTAAATGCCTCTGTGATTGAGCTATTCGTATTGCGTTGTTGGAAGGTTTCGGAGATGGAAAATGGAAAGCCTAAGTACTGAATTTTCTCAAAACTAACGGCGATTTCTGCCCCACGTACATTGGCAATAATGGCTAATAATTTGGTATCTGTATTATCCAAATCAAGGGCATCATAAACCAAACTTGTATCTGCCATTTGGGGAATTGCTTTTGGCGAAACAAAACTGCCAAAATCCAGCGTATCAAAGCCAACTTTTAATAGTTGATTCAAATATTCAATCTTTTTTTCAGTTGGAATAAAATTCGCCCAACCTTGCATAGCATCACGAGGGCATTCAATGAGTTTTAGTTTCATAGTTTTTTGATGAATTATCAGTAAATATCAAACAAGTTAAGGATATAAAAAAGCAGAACAATAAACTATTTACTACAAACAAAAATAGACCACAGATGAATCCCAACTCCGTTGCGGGTCCATCTGTGGTCTAATTGTATGTTATTAAGGACATAAAAAATCCCGTTCATTGCTGAAACGGAATTAATAAAGTAAGGTTAGGTTATTAAATCAAAACAAGGGAATTACTTTCTCGACATCACTTTCATGTTATCGAATCCTGCACGATTTGGATATTCGAGCATAATCTTACTTACGACATCAAAAACCAAGGCTTCACGATCTTTGCGATTGCGGTCATTGATTTCTCCTTTTGCGTAACCTTGCCAAACCATTTCCTTTGTCTTACCATCAAAAAGGTTAATGATGATTCTGTTTTCCTCGTAGTTACGAGACGATACCTGATTCATACCTCCAAATCTCCAGTTCCAATATGG
>JAYUIP010000892.1:0-1360 GCA_043765945.1 Arcicella sp. | reverse complement strand
ATGGCATCACCATAAATTTTGATATTCCAACCAGTAATACATTGGAAATTCAGCGAAAAGTTTTGTGGGGCTTGAAGCAAATCTTCGTGCAAGGTTATGACTATAAAAAAGCAGGTGTTTCGGTGATGGGAATTGTTGGAAAGAATGAAATTCAAGGTAATCTTTTTGCTCCAGAACCAGACATAAACGCTCAAAAAATTAGTAGCTTAATGGATAAAATCAATGCAAAATTTGGCAAAGAAACAGTAAAATTTGCTATTCAAGGAACAAATAATGTTTGGAAAGGAAATTCTAATAAATTGAGTCCAAAATATACTACGCTCTGGAAGGATGTTCTGAAAGTTGAATAGCAGACAATTACGAATAAAATGTAAAAGGCTTCTCAAATCAATTGGGAAGCCTTTTTATTAAAAAAAATTGTTAAATCTACGCCGCTGCCAAAGCCTCCGCTCCACCAACGATTTCGAGAATCTCTTTGGTGATTGCTGCCTGACGAGAACGGTTATATTCTAATTTCAATGCTTTGATTAATTCCCCTGCATTATCCGTTGCTTTGTCCATCGCTGTCATTCTTGCTCCGTGTTCAGAAGCATTAGATTCTAAAACAGCTTTATAAATTTGCAATTTCAAGGCTTTTGGCATCAATTCATTAATAATTTCTTCTTCCGATGGTTCGAAGATATAATCAACGTTTGAAGTTTTCACAACATCACTTTTTGTTTCAACCATTGGCAAAATTTGCTCGGTCGTCAAAATTTGCGTTGCAACGTTTTTGAACTGATTATACACCACTTCAACCACGTCATATTTACCTTCCTCAAAACCTTTCATAGCTTCTTCGGCGGCTTCACGCACGGCTGCAAAACTCAAACGAGCATAGATTCCAGCAAACTTATTAGTAACCTTGTATCCACGACGTGTCAAATATTCACTTCCTTTCTTACCAATTGCCATTACTTCAACATTCCCTGCGGCTTGTTGAGAAGCATATTTTTCGTCAATAAGATTAATGACAACTTTTCCAACGTTGGCATTGAATGCTCCACACAAACCTCGGTCTGAAGTTACAGCAATCACTAAAACGTTTTTGATTTCACGGACAACGGTGTATGGATTCTCATTTGAACCATCCGTATTTGATGAAACGGTTGCAATCATTTCAGTCAATTTCTTTGAGTACGGACGCATCTGTGTGATGGCTTCCGTGGCTCTACGAAGTTTGGCTGCCGAAACCATTTTCATGGCTTTGGTTATTTGTTGAGTGGAATTTACCGATACAATTCGGTTACGGACTTCTTTTAATGAGGGCATTTTTTTTTAGTTATGAGGTATGAGGTATGAGGTATGAGATATCCAGTGG
>JAYUIP010000891.1:0-1361 GCA_043765945.1 Arcicella sp. | reverse complement strand
TTATTTGTTGATAAGGGAATTGAGAGGCTGGTTTGTTGAGGTAAGGAACTAAAAAATCAAATGCTTTCAAGATGCTTCTGCCATCAGCTGATTTTGCTGATAATAAATCTATATCTAAAGATTTTCCGATTTGGCTCATGTCTAAAAAATGAGTTAAATTAAAAGTTGAATACCCCAAAGCCGTAGTTCTGGCTAATTCTAATGGTTGCGAACCATCGGGTTCGATTTGGCTAAATAATCTTTTTGCTGGAAACTCATTCAGTAATTTTTTAGCGAGACTTTGGTTGCCAATAAATAAAGCATAGCGGGTCAATTGTACGTCATACGCAGTGCCATGATTGTTTTTTGCGTGTTGTTCTTCTGCCGCAACTGATGAGGTTTGCATCCAATCTACATAAGCAGAAAACCATTTTTTGATGGCATCTTGGTCTGACACCGTAAATGATTTTGATTTTTTAAGCAATTCAACCCCGTCAAGCATTTCTACAAAAGAATAGGTATCCAAAACGCCTTCGCCCCTTCCAAGTCCATTTCTTATGCCTGGAATAGTTTGCCCATAATTCATATTGGGATTCATCTTGGTTTTGGCATTAATAAACCAAGTTTGCAGGTTTTCCACTGCTTTTTGAGCAAATTTCTCCTCCGAAGTTATATAATATGCCAGAGCCAGCGTTTGCACACTTTTCGCAAAATCACCCAAAGGGTAACGGTCAAGTTTTTCAATTTCAGGATTTGATACTCCATCTTTTCTGATGTAGGGCAATCCGTCTGCTTTGGTTGGGTCGGGCCACCAATACCTTCCCATGCTCATATAATCGTGCTTATCGCCACTTTGGGCGGTCATTTCTTTGTCAATAACGGTCTTGATTGTTTGAGATAGCCTTTTTTCGGCATCACGTACAATAGACTGAACCAATTTTGGATTTGACATTTTGGCTTCGTCCAAACTTTTAAGATTCCAAATAGCTACCTGAGCTTTTGCGTTGCTGAATAAAAATAAAGCGTATATAACGAGTAATTTTTTCATAATTTTAAGTAATTTACACACGTTACTCTACCACCAAAGTCAATCAATTAAGAAACTCTTAGTACATGAGTTTTTGCTTTAAATTCTGTTCTGTTTTTATTTCTCCCGAATTTGTAACGGTATTATTAACAGGCTTTTGTCCTTTTTCTCCCCACAAAATGGCAATGGTTTTTACAGGATTGTTTTTGAAGGTATTGTTTGAAAAATCAACATTCACGATGCCAATATTATTAATTAAAATACCACTCTCATCTGTTTTTCCACAATTGGTGAAGGTATTATTTTTAAGCACCAAATTCCCCCCAATTGAAGATTCATCATAACCCCCTCTATA
>JAYUIP010000890.1:0-11668 GCA_043765945.1 Arcicella sp. | reverse complement strand
CGTCTTTTGAATTACCTTTTTTCGTTAAACGAGCGTGGAACAAACGCAAATCGAAGGCATCAGCCATGTTTTTGTGTTGTGCTTCATTCTGTTCATTATACCAAACACAATTTGGATTACTACGGAACAATTTGTCTAAATCTTTATATCTAAACGACCCAACATTTCTATCAAAACCTGCAGTTGTCATGTTCGCAGGAATAATTATCGTAATTGATTGAATATCATAATACAAACGTGAACGTTGCTTATCAAAAATAGCGTCCTCACGAAGTTCTAAGATTGATAATTGCTTGGCATAATACAAGTTATTCAAATCCGTTGAGGTTGGAGTTGGGTTACTAAATCCATCGTTTGCTGCAGGCTTCGTTCCCGCAGTCGCAGGAGTTTTTGGTTTTGGATCTCCCCAACCATCATCTGCACCTGCAGTTGTTCCACCAGCTTCAGTTCCAAATCCAGCTGCTTTTTCAGCATCAGATAAAGCGTTTTCATTCCCAACGTTCTCCATTACCAAGTTCTTTATGAAGTCTTCTTTGGTAATTTTTGTCTTCAGTGAATCATTTTTGTATGGTTGCAAAACACCGCTTTGCACCCATTCCATCAGGTATTTTGTAATTTCATTACCTTTTGAAAAGAAAGGCTGATTTTGCTTTTCGTTCAAATCCATGCGTCTCCACAAACGTTGTTTCCACATAATATTCGATTCGTCGATTGGGCGAACTGAATCTGGATTTTTACCTTTATTGTCTTTTTCTTGGGCTGAAACCCACGTGCTGGTCGTCAATGACAAAAGAGCGATACCTGCAATTTTACTGAGATTTTTCATACAATTATGGAATGACAAGTTTTACAATTAATTGATTTTCAAAGATTTGTAAACTTATATTTTCATATTTTGAATAACGAAAAGCGTGAAAAAATATTTTAATTCAACGGAATATTCTTGACAATTGTAATTGGCGTTGTTTCAACCGTTCCACGGAAATTTTGTCTTTGAAAAGAACGTACTTCAATGTAATAACGATCGCCTGGTTGTGCATTTTGAGATAATGAACCAATACCGCCACCACCTTGCAATGTTACTTCACCCACTCTTTTGCTTCCTCTTACCAAAGAAACTGAAACTTCTCCTGAACGATAACGTGCATCATCTGGATTGGTTGCTTTGAATGATTCTTCAGCAATCACACGAGCTTCAATTGTTCTCAACCCACCAGCACTTGCACCCCGTTTTTCATCCAATTCACCACCGTTTCCGTATATTTTGATCTCTGGTTTTGGAATTCTACGTACTCTGAATTTTTCAATACCTAACAAAATACCACCGTTGTTGATATTTAATTCAACCGAAGTACCGTTTGGAACAACCGTAATCTTTCCTGCACCACTACCATTTATCACTTCACCACCAGTAGCCGTAATATTTGGTTGCCACAAAGCACCCAACCCTGGGCTTACAATACTTAATTTATTTGCACAAGCTAAATACAAAGGCGGTAAACTTCCCGATTCAATGTTGTAGGTTGGTTTCAATACAAAATATTCTTGATCAACATTTCTGGTCTCTGCACCATTGGGTCCGTTGAAAGAGATAGTTGCGGTATAAGTTTTTCTTGAAAGTCCACGACCATCGTATTGACCACCTTGTGCTTTAAACTTAATTTGTCCTTTGCCATCTTTCACGGGTACTGATGAACCATTGAAACTCATTCTTGGCGTGATTCCAGAGGAATAAGCAGCAATAAACATTTCAGCTTCGTAATCCATACCTGCAACAACTGTGTTAGATTTTGCTGATACCATGGCTAAAATTTTATCAAACTTAATATCTTTCAATCCAATTTTAGCTGCTAAAGCCGCTAAAATCGTGCTTTCATGACGACGAACTTCTGATTGTTTCTGACTCAAAGTTGCCAAAGCCGCTGGAACTGGTGTTTCTGCAAAGTTTAATTCTGCAAAATCTTTGTTCTTGTTGTTCGCATCTTTGGAAACTGCGGGGTCTTCACTTCCTGACAATGCCAAAGGTTCAATTTTCATGCCTTTATCACCATACTTAGAAATTTTACCAACGTAAGTATCTAACTGAGTTTTCAAATTGTAAGCTAAACCCTGTTTCTTCCCTCCAATCATGAGTTCATAAACTGGTTCCGTTTCTTTCATACCCACAAGAACACCCGTCTCCTTATCATAACCACCTGTTTTAGTGATAATCTGACTCTTCAAGTTATCCAATTCGCCAACCATCGCATCGGCTAATTTGTGAACTTCTTGGGCTTGAACGATATACTGACCATCATTGCCTTTATTAGCTGAACGTTCTAACATATCTTTCATCCCCTCAATAGTGGCAATATTTTTTTGAACCGACGACGTATTTGCCGTCTCCAAACTGTTATTCAATAATACAAATTTTTGTAAAAGGGCATCGCTTACCTGCAAAGCAAGTAGGGCTGTTAGCACCAAATACATCATCCCAATCATTTTCTGACGGGGCGTTTCTTTCATTCCTGCCATGTTGTTATGTGCTTATAGGATTTTTAATTGGTTTAAGTTCTTTTTTAATAGGTCTTAGGTATGAAATATGAGGTAATTAAAGACTATCTTAAAACCTCATACCTACGATCTTATACCTGAATTACCCTTTCATTGCCGACAACATACTTCCATAAACATTGTTTAATGAAGTTAAATTAGTCGTCAATTTTGATAATTCTTGCTTAAACTGTTGTGTATCCTTACTCGCATCAGACATATTTTCCATCGCAGTAGTTAAATTACCATAAAAGGCATTCATAGCTTTCAAATGCTTATTGGTGTCTTGTAATTCTAATTCATAAACTGCATTCAATGCTCCCATATTCTGTGTAACCTTCTGAAATTGAACACGATACTCCTTTGCATCCTGTGAAGCATTTGCCATTTCGCCCATTGCATTCATCGTTACACCATAAGACTTATTCATTTCTGTCATTGTCCCTGCAGCAGTTCTCACGTTCTTTGCATAATCGTTTGTTGCAACAGTTGCATCCGTAATATCACCAATTTTAGAAACTGTATCTGTCAAAGATTTCATTCCTCTTCCTAAATTGTCAAAAATATCTGGTGTAACTTTCGCATTTGCTAACATTTCATCCATTTTAGCAGTTAAGCCAGTTCCAGATGTTGGAGCAGTACTTCTCTTAGGTAATTCTCCTGAAAAATCTTTTGATAATTCTGGATAAACCCTCTCCCAGTTGTAATCTGGACTTGATTTCATGGTTAAATATAGAACTCCATACATAATAAAAATACCAACCTCGGTAAGCATACCAAGCATCAACCATTCATTTGCATTATTCCAGTGAAGGATTTTAGCTAAGGCTCCAAAAATTACTACTGCGGCTGCAAAACTTGCAATTACATTTACGATTTTTTCCATTGTGATTAAAAGGATAATTTTGTTTTAAGACTAATACCTGAAAGTTAATTATTACTGGTTACTGGAAATTAGTTATTGGTTATAAAGTTTAAGGTACAATTCTAATAACGAATCACCAGTAACGAATTATTAAAAGTAAGCGAGGGAACTTTGTCGTATATCACGATTGGATTCCCTCGCTTGTGTTATTGTTAAATTAGTTTATTTTCATAAAGCTAAATGTAAACTTGTAATATCTACTAAAACTTGGTTTGTGTTGATTACTATAAATTTTTTTAGTAATCTCCATCTATTTAAACTCTTTTCCTGACGAACGACCTAAATGATTCATTGCACATCGAAATCCAATGTACGAACGCTTCTTATTTTCATACTCATAAGAACGTGTCCCAGTTTCTAAATAATATGCTACATCTTTCCAAGAACCTCCACGAATAACTTTGCGTGGCTCATCTTTATCATCGTTCATGGTGTTTAAATCCCAGGTGATTGCAACTGAATTATCTGCATAAGCATCTAATGTCCATTCAGAAACGTTTCCTGCCATATTATACAAACCATAATCATTTGGATTAAACATATTTGATGGTGCTGTATAAGCATATCCATCAGCATCGTAATTTCCTCTGTGTGGCTTAAAATTAGCTAATAAACAACCTTTTCCATTCGCTACGTAAGGATTTCCCCAAGGGTATTTAGCTGATGCTTTTCCTCCTCTGGCTGCCCATTCCCATTCAGCCTCTGATGGCAAACGGAATCTCGGTGAAATAAACTGACCTTCGGAAGTACGATAATCATTGTATGCTTTTGTCCTCCATTCGCAAAAGTATCTTGCGGCTGTCCAACTTATACCAACTACTGGATACGTATCAAATGCTGGACTTGAGAAGTAATACTCAGTCATTGGGTCACCGTTGTGATAAGTAAAGTCTTTACTCCAAACAGCGGTATCAGGATAGTATTCTGCAATAATTTTTTCTTCTCCAATTACTGAAATAGAGTCTTTCATCATCACATCCGTGAATTGACGATACTCGTTGTTAGTGATTTCAGTATCATCCATATAAAACTGAGCAACAGTTACACGCTTGTTAAAACTTACTGACGACGACGTTACATCCTCATCGGCTTGTCCCATCATGTATGAGCCAGACGGAATCAACACCATCCCAAGAGGAGTAGTTTGTTTCCAACCTTTGCGGGCAGATGCAGCAATTTCACCGTTTTGCATTCCGATGTCTTCTTTTTTGTTGCTTTTGCCACCTTTGCTTTTGCCCTTGCCTTTTCCTTTGGAGGCTACCTCACCTTTGCCTTTACTTCTTCCTTTTGAGCTTGCAGTCTTACCTTTGCTCTTGCTTCCTCCGCCCGAACAACCCTCAAAGAACAAGGCAGGAATTACTATTAAGAATAGCAAAAATGATTTCCTGAAAATTCCACCGTGATTCATAGTGTTATAAACTTTTTTGAATGATACCTAAGAAAAATATTTAGATAATAATATTCTAAATGTGATTGTATTGATAATTAATTGAGAAAATCTTTACGTTTCGTTTTTTAATCGAATTCTAATGTGTTAAATCTTCTTAAAAACGTGAGGTCTTATCTATTTAGTATACAAACAGAGCAACAAAGATAAATATTTTTTTGTGTTGTCTGACAATGATTTACTGATATTCACAATAGGCGTTATCGTCTAAATCTTGGAGTTCGCACGGGGGTTTTCTTTCCTGCTAAAAGCCTTGGGGCGGGAATGGCATAGCTTAACAAGATTTCGTGCGATAATGGGGCTTTGGCGGTTGCTCCTACGGTGGTTAAATCAAGTGAATATCCTAACCGTAACGCATTATTATTCAGCATCGAAATTCCAGCAATAATAATGCCAGCATCGTTTAAACGATAAGAACCTCCCAGCCAATATCGGTCAGCGTAAGTAAAAGTTGCTCCTCCTTCCAAAACATTTGTATTAAAATCCGTTTTCCACAACGCCATTGGGCTTACTTTAATATCATCGTTTAAATAATAATCAAAACTTGCTGTTAAGTTCAATGTTTGCTTAATAGAATATGCTCCAGTTTTATCAGGTCTAAAACCATAGACGGGTGAATTTACATGATTCAAACTCGCTCCAACTTGGTAATTTGCAGCTTTATACAATGCACCAACTGAAAAATCTGCTTTGGTTTGATTCACACTTCCTGAAAGGGCATCCACAATCGGGTCTCCTGTTTCACGGGGGCGAAATTTTGAATCGAACGATTTTGTATGAAAACCACCTTTTACTCCGATAGAAACAATTGCTCCGCTTGATAAATTAATCTGATATGAATACGACAAAAGCATATTTTGGTAACCTGCCCCTGATGGTGTTTTATCATTAACAAATTGTATGCCGATTCCGCTGTGTAATCCATTTAAAGGCATTGAAGCCGTAAAAATCTGTGTTCCCAAAGACCCACTTCCGTCCTGAGTTGTCTGATAACCAGACCATTGATTGCGATAATGTAATTGAAATTTTGTCACACCGTCCATCCCAGCGGCGGCGGGATTGATATACAACGGATTAAACATATATTGACTTAATTGAGCGTCTTGTTGAGCAAAAGTTGTAGTGCTTGAAAGAATAAATATTGTCAAAAATGTATAAAGTAATGTCTTTTGCATAATGTTTCAGAAAACAGAGTGATGAATATCATAAATATGTTCAATTCAAAAATAGTAAAGAATTTTAAGATTTACTAAGATTATGGCTTGGATAGTTTTAACGATTATTCCTGTGCTTTTGTTGTGAGGGTTTTTATAAATTGAAAGATGGATTTTAAACATATTATTTCCAAAAGTAAAATGAAACAAAAAATCCTGCAAAACATCATCGCTTTGCAGGATTTTTTTAACGTTTCAATTTATCATCAAAAACCATTTACTTTCTTGATATACAATTCCAAAGCACCCGTCATGGAAGGAGCATTTGGTAAGGGTGCTTGAATATCAAGGATTAAATCTGCCTCAGAAACTGCCTTTGCGGTTGTTGGTCCAAAAGCGGCAATTCTGGTTTTATTTTGCTTGAAATCTGGAAAATTATGTCTCAATGAAGTAATTCCTGATGGACTGAAAAATGCCAAAATATCATACGTAACTTCTTCTAAATCAGACAAATCAGATGATATAGTTTCATACATTACAGCTTCGGTTAGATGCAAATCGTTTGTTCCCATAAAACCAGGAATGTCGTTCGTACGTTTATCTGAACAAGGAAACAAGAATTTTTCAGTCTTATGTTTCTTAATTAATTCTAACAATTCAGCCGCCGTTTTTGTGCCTGTGAAAATTTTCCGCTTGCGAATAACGATGTATTTTTGCAGGTAATTTGAAGTCTGTTCAGTAATACAAAAATACTTCATATCCGCTGGCATTTCGATGCGAGCTTCTTTACAAATTCTGAAGAAATGGTCTATCGCATTACGACTCGTGAAGATAACTGCCGTATGTTCAAGAATATTAGTTTTTTGCTTACGAAATTCTTTGTAGGGTACTCCTTGAATCTCAATGAATGGGCGGAAATCAACCTTAATATCGTATTTTCGTGCCAACTCGAAATAGGGTGATTTTTCGTCTGTTGGGCGGCTTTGCGTAACTAAAATACTGGTTACTTTGGTTAATCTGTCTGGATGTGCGGTTACTGTGATTTCGCTCATACTCAACTCAGTTGGACTGGGATTATAAATGTGGGGCTAATATTTACTAAGTCAAAGTGTTTTTATCTGCATCTTTGCTCGGTAAGTTAAAGGATTGAAATACTCAAAAATTACAGGGCAAAACGAATGCCTACGATTAATGGGATTAATTCAACGATACAAAGGTACGAAAATAAATATAGATTTTTTAGTGTCGTCATCTTATTTATCGTAAAGTACAGTAACGCTAACCTTCCGATAAAGAACAAAGAAATAGGAATTGATAAGTATTTCTCTGCATTCTTTACAATGGCAGGACTGGAAACTGAACTGAATGTTAAGACAATTAAGATTACTAAAAAGAATAAACTTGATGCTTGAATAATCTTGAAAAAGTGAATGTTGGTAATATTATCAAGACGATAAAGATTTGATAATACTCGAAGTACAAAGTATTTAATCAATAACGAAGCAAAAACGATGATAGAAACTCCTAAAAAATTAAGCATTAACGCCCCTAAAGTTTCACCTTCACGGAGGATATTACTGGCGGAAAAAAGATCCGTTTTTTCGTGAGTAATTAGCATAAAAATAAATCCCAATGTTAGGCTCAAACTCACTACGAACAAGATATTACCTAAATCAAAAGGTTTATTTACCACGAAAGAATCATCTCTTTTACTAATCGTTAATAAATCTCTTGGGCTGAAAAAACGTTCAAAAGATTTGGGTTGAAAATTATACAAAAACGCATAAAAACAAACCAAAATAATTAATCCAAGCACAAAGAAATTTTGAAATGGAGAGATGTCCCTTGGCAGAATAGTCAATAGAGATTGATTCATCTCAATGGCTTTTTGAGCTTTTGAGATTTTATTACCGATTTGAAGTGAAATGTCTTCTATATTAGAATTTGTACCATAAATAGTTAAAAATAATTTCGACTTTCCAAACACATTTTGCAAGCTATCAACATCCAAAACTACCAAGGTTGAAACAATTAATTGTTTTTGCAGAGAGGCATCAATAAAGAGATAATTTTCTTTTTCTGAACGATACAGAATTTTGTAACCTTTATAATTTTCTACATCAAAAAATAGACTGAATGAGTTATAGCCCTTATGTCGCTCTCGTACGTAAGGTACATACGCCTTGTAACGTTCATCAAAAACTTGCCAGTCGTCTTGATAATCATGAACAATATAGAAAGAATTATCAGGGCTTAGCCCGCCTTTTGCAATTGCGTTATTTGGTAATAGGCAGTAGGCAGTTATTAGTAGGCAATAGGCAGATTTTAAGTACGATAAAATAGAAGAATCATAAAGTTTTATGAAATTTTTTACGTTTTTGTACTTGATATGAAGCCTTATGATATTCAATGAATGGGGTTGTTTGATACAAAATTACGGAAATTCGTTTTAATATGCGATAATGAGTTCTTTAAAGTCAACGTGAAAATTAAAAAGGGAGGCTTTGTTTTGAACAAAGCATCCCTTAAAACTTAGTAACTTATGACTTTCAGACTATAATCCCAAAGCCTTCAACATCGTTGCACCAATATCAGCGGGCGAGTGAACTACGTGAATTCCACAGGCTTCCATAATTTTCATTTTAGCAGCTGCTGTATCGTCTGCACCACCAATAATTGCTCCTGCATGACCCATTCTGCGACCCTTTGGGGCAGTTTGTCCCGCAATAAATCCAACCACAGGCTTGCGATTTCCGTCGGCTTTAATCCAATTAGCAGCTTCGGCTTCCATGCCTCCACCGATTTCACCAATCATCACGATTCCTTCGGTTTCTGGGTCGTTCATCAATAATTCAACAGCTTCTTTAGTAGTTGTTCCAATGATTGGATCACCGCCAATACCGATGGCAGTAGTTTGTCCTAAACCCGCTTTCGTTAATTGGTCAACGGCTTCATACGTCAAAGTTCCTGATTTTGAAACAATTCCGATTTTCCCTTTGGTGAAAATAAAGCCTGGCATAATACCAACTTTACATTCTCCAGCGGTCATTACGCCAGGGCAATTTGGCCCAATTAACGTTGTATTTTTATCTTTAATGTACTCTTTCACTTGAATCATATCCTTCGTTGGGATACCTTCAGTGATACAAATAATCACTTTAATTCCTGCATCAGCAGACTCCATGATGGCATCAGCAGCGAAAGCAGGTGGAACGAAAATAATAGAAGTATTGGCTCCTGCTTTCTCAACTGCCTCAATAACGGTGTTGAAAACTGGACGGTCAAGATGCGTTGAACCGCCTTTTCCTGGGGTCACTCCGCCAACTACGTCTGTTCCGTATTCCATCATTTGTTGGGCGTGGAAAGAACCTTCCGTTCCAGTAAATCCTTGTACGATTACTTTTGAGTTTTTGTTTACAAGTACACTCATTTCTTTGGTATGAATTGTTGTTTAATGAAAATCAAAATGCAACTTTAGGCTTTCGTCTAAAATTTTGTGTAAAGGTATAGTCTGAAAACCAAAGGACAAAAGAGAACTAAAACAAAAGTCGGATTGGCGAGGTTGATGGCACACAAATTTGACCGTAGCGGCAGACCGTACGGATTTGTATTAGGTTTTTATTCGAACGTAATATGTGTTACTTTCTAACGTATTGATTACGCACAAAAATTAAATCCGTACGGTTCGACGCTACGGTTTAATCCCACCTCCGTTGCGGGTTTATCCGTGTGCTTATTCTTCATTGTTTATCACTCAGAACCCGTAAATGCTTAGGATCAGATAATCTTACAACTTCTTTTTTAGAGAATTTTACTAACCATAAACCCACAAAATCTCCCTTCTTACGGAACGATAAACTATCGTATTTTGCCGTTTTTCCTATTGCCTCAATTTGAGTTTTTTTCAAGCCCTCAAATTGATTTTTTAGGGTAATGGGTTCAGTATAAAAAAAGAACTTTTCATCATCCGATTTTTGAATATTGTCAATTTGGGGTAGATGCTTTTCGGCATTATATTGATAAGCATCCAAAATCTCATTAACCTTCTTTCCAAAAGCTGGATTTTGCAGATTAATTGGACTTCCCGTTAAAATCTCTACTCGGTATTTACTTGATAATGAATCAATTAGTACCTTATTTTCAAGATTTACGGCAAATTTTTTATTCAAAGAATCTACAATAATATGTCCCCATTCGTCCACTTGTGCGGTGAATTGTGCGGGTGTAATCCTCTTAACTTTCCGTTCATTAAGCTCCTTTACTGCCGCTCTGGTATCAATTCTTTTACTGAAGTCGCAGCCAGTTGTTAATATACAGGTGGCAGTTATTATTAAATAGTTTATGCTAATATATTTATTCATGATTTGGTATTTTAATAATCAAAAATATGTGATTTTAATTTTTAGTGGGTGGGGTGTTTGGTTAAACCCTACTTTTATAATTTTGGTTACTGAAATATTAAATTTATCCTTTCTATAGAATAGATATGAACAGCATATTCAGAAAGTTTAAAACTTTCAAATCCTCCCTTTTGAATTGTAATAAATATTTAAAAAAATTAAGTCCAATTTTAATCTTTCTAAAAATCCTAATAGAATTGTATAGGATGTAAGTAAGTACTTATGAATAATTAAAAATTATATTTTTCAGATTTGCTAACTTTTTAAAAGTTGGCAAATCTAAATTTTCTATGTAACCTATCTTCCCTGTGTGGATGCAAAGATAACCGTTTTAAACACAAAAAAGTCGCAACATTACGCTACGACTCTTGAATATTTGAACTTTCGAAATCTACCATCTTCTACCTCTGCCATTTCCATTCCCTCTTCCATAATTTCCCCTTCGTGGAGGTGGGCAGTATCTTGGCACAATCACCACTTGCGGTGCGTAACGATATGACCTATAATATGGACGACGATAACCGTAGTCTCCACGCACACAAGTAGGTCCGCACGAAGCAACCATTAAGGCAATCCCAGCCATCATAGTCAGCATTACAATTGTTCTATAGACTTTTAGCTTTTTCATGATATTTGTGTTTAGCTTGTTAGAAAACGATTCAAGATAATGGTTTAAAAAAAGGGTAGAACCATTTACTCAGGTATCTGATTATTAGACAATAAGTACGTTGTTTACCCCTATTCCGTACAAAGTTTTTTGTATCTTTGCACCCTGATTTCAAAAAGAATAAATAATGTTAGAACAATTAGAAGCCATCAACGAACGATTTAATGAAGTTGCCCAGCAAATGACGCAACCCGAAATCGTTTCGGATATGAATAAATACAAAACCATTAGCAAGGAATACAAAGACCTTGAAAAGATTGTTAATAAATATAAAGAATTCCAAAATATTTTATCGAACATTGACGCTGCCAAGGATGTGATTTCTACGGAAAAAGATGAAGATTTCAGAGACATGGCAAAGGCTGAATTGGATGAATTGAACCCTCAAAAAGAGGCAATGGAGGCTATGTTGAAGGAAATGCTCATTCCAACCGACCCCGATGATTCACGAAATATCATCATGGAAATTCGGGCTGGAACGGGTGGCGATGAAGCGGGTATTTTTGCGGGAGATTTGTTTAGAATGTATCAACGTTTCTGTGC
>JAYUIP010000889.1:0-4131 GCA_043765945.1 Arcicella sp. | reverse complement strand
AACCTGTCAGATTGGAGCAAAAGTATTTGAAAACAAATCTGAAAGTAGATGAGAAGTTCAAACAATTGTTTTCAAACATACTTGCATCATTCTCACAGATTGCTTCACTACGTTCGCAATGACAGCTATTCATAGATTTCTTAAAATAACAACATTTCATCCATAACAATCATGAAAAAAATATACTCAATACTTTTCTTTATTTCCATGACTTTTACCATGTCAGACGCCCAAAAAATCAATACCGATTTGTTGCCAAAGCTCTTGGCTACTAAGCCCGAACAGTTTAAGGAATTGATGGATAATTCGGATAAATATCGGCTGCAAATTCTTTATACCCAAATTGATAGAGATAAAAAGAATCGTCCTAAATTCACTACTTACGGTTATCGGATTAATAATACGGAATATTTCTATCCCGCCAGTACGGTGAAATTCCCTGCCAGTGCTTTGGCTTTGGAGAAAATTAATAATCTGAATATCAAAGGATTGACCAAAGAATCAGTTATGTTCACGGGGGCGGAATATGAACGACACACGCCCGTAACGAAAGATTCTACTTCCGAAAGTGGTTTACCTTCGGTGGCTCATTATATCAAAAAAATCCTGATGGTTTCGGATAATGATGCTTTTAATCGGATCTATGAATTTATGGGTCAGGAAGGTTTTAATGATGCTTTGCGGAAGAAAGGTTATGCCGATACTCGCATTTTTCACCGCTTGCAAGTGGGCATGAACAAGGAGCAAAATCGGAGGACAAATCCCGTGAAATTCATGAATGGCAATGAGGTAGTTTATCAACAGCCGATGGTAACTTCTCAGCATGATTACGACTCACCAACGCCCATTTTAGTAGGTAAAGGATATATGCAAAACGATTCGGTGGTAAATGAACCTTATGGCTTTACGAACCGAAACTTTTTTCCTTTGATGGAACAACAAGAAATCTTGAAATCTATTCTTTTTCCAGAGGCAGTTGTGGCAAAAAAACGCTTTAATCTAACGGCTGACGACTACAAGTTTCTCTACAAATATATGTCCCAGATGCCCACGGAAAGCATTTATCCGAAGTATGACTCAACGGAGTTTTATCCAACTTACTGCAAATTTTTGATGTATGGCAGTGGCAAAAATGACGTAGTAAATCCCAACATGAGAATCCTCAATAAAGTGGGTGATGCCTACGGATTTTTGTTAGATAATGCCTACATCGTGGACTTTGAAAAGGGCGTAGAATTCATGCTAACAACGGTTTTGCTTTGTAACAATGATGAGATTTTTAATGATGATAAATATGATTATGACAACATCGGATTCCCGTTTATGAAGAATTTAGGGAAGTTGATTTATGAGCATGAACTTACTCGTAAACGGAAAAATAAGGCGGATTTAAGTCGGTTTCGGATGGGGTATGATAAATAAATTTATTGCCTTTATATTTAACTATTTACACAAATAATGTTCTCAATTTTACCACAAAATCACCATGAAAAAACAACTACTAACTTCGATTATTTTCTTATTTTTAGGGTTCTCGCTTAACGCACAAAGTATTGCTACTGGACAAGTTGCAGGTACAGTTTGTAAAGGCACTGTTATTTCTGTACCATTCATCTCTTCAACCGATTTTGAGAATAGTAATGTTTTTAAAGTTCAAGTTAGAAGTCAATATTCAGATAATAAATGGACTGACTTAGAAACCAAAGGCACAAAATCTCCTTTGAATGTTTCAATTCCACAAGATTTTGACCCTACTAATAATATCAGTCCGACTGCATATTACATCAGAATTATTTCAACTAAACCATCCATCATTGGTCAAGAATCTTTAATATTTGGAATTTATACAAAACCAGAAATTTCTATTGTAAATGCTTCAATTCAAAGTGTAAATCCTTTCCAAAGTACCACTTTACGATTTAATGGCAAAGGTTCATTACCCATCAGAGTAATTTTTACAGATAGTACAAGTGTAAATTTAAACGAACTGAATTTATTCGGAGGTCCTAAGGTTTACCCGTCCAAAACAAATAATTATAAAGTTGCTTATGCTGAGAATATTTGTGGAAGAGGCATTGGAAAGGGTGAAACGGTGGTATCTGTAAATGAAATTGGCATAAAGATTTTAAGACCAAACAGTACAAATGTGTGCATAGATGGAATACTTAAAATTCCAGTTTCTACCTATTTAGAAAAGAAATTTAATCCTGATAATGCAATGAAAATTGGATTAAGAGATGTTACAAACCCCGACAAAGAATTTGAAATTGATGCAGTTGAAAAAAATAATATAGTAGAGGCTAAAATACCCAATAGCATACCTCCTAATAAAAGTTATAATGTGAGGATCATCAGTAGTAGCCCAAAAGCAACGTCCAATTGGACTTCTTATTACGAAAGTATTTCAATTGGAGACAAAACTTCTGCTGAGATTATTTCGCCAAGCACAACAATTGACTGGGGGAAAAACATTGATTTAAAATTTAGAGTAAGTGGTGTAAGTCCTTGGTATGTTACGTTAAATGATGGTACTTCTCTCACACTAAATAATGCTAATAAAGACGATGTGTTTACCGCAAAACCTAACGAAACTCGTAAATATTCTATCACTTCTGTTACAAGTGGGTGTGGCGTAGGCGTTCCCCAAAAGAGTGTCATGGATGTAACCGTGAACTCGGGCGTTGTACTTGATTCGATTCAACAAAAAGAGGCTTGTGGAGGTGATGTTTTAACGCTAAAATATGCAATTAAAGGTGATTTGAATAGCGATTATTTCTCAGTTGTCTTGAAAAGTGGTTATTATGGTAGCCCAATTTTTGTGAATGCCACTTTTGTCAATGGATTATTGAAAATTAATGTGCCTATTGGTATGTTTAAAAATAGTACAGACCAAGAAATTAACTATTACGTTGCGGTAAGTTATAAAGATATTAGAACTTACGTTCATAGCAAAAATACAGTTAGAATTAAGCAAAATCCTACTGCAACGTTTACCAATACGACCCCTATTAATATGAATGAGAGAGGGGAAAGATATTTACCCATAACGATTTCTGCGAGTGGTATTTATACCATTACTTTTGATGATTCAACAAGTTTTACCAGCAAACTTATGAATGAAGTTATCAATAATTCTCCATGGAATATTCCAGTCAATGTGGTTAAAACGAAGACTTTTACACTTAAATCTATCAGCAATTCGTGTGCAACAACCCAGATAAAAGACGGCAAAAGTATTACCATAAATGTTAAAAATTCATTACAGAATGACATCGTTATTAGTGATTACAAAAACCGCATTTGTTCAGGGGATACCGCAAAAGTTTATTTCAAGACGATTGGAAATTATCAACCAGAAAATGAGTTTCGAGTAGAACTGATTAATAACGCAACATTTTTTTTGGGTAAAGGTAAAACATCTCCAATTACGGTAGTTTTTCCAAAAGATTTAATCAACACTGGTGCATATTTAAAAGTATCTTCAAGCAATCCAACGTCGTCCAGCGAATTAAAAGATATCCAATTAAATTCAAAACCAATTGCGGAACTTTATACAAATACAAAAGAAGTTATCAAGGGCGAGTTATTTTCATATAGTATTATCCCACGTGCGGGGGTATATAATAATACTTACACTTTTTCCAATGGAACTGATAGATTTGAAGGTATTTTATCAAATAATTATATTAGTCTTAACCAAGATACTCCATTCTATTTAAAATCAGTTTCTAATGAATGCGGTGTCGGAACTGTACCTTCTTATAGTGCAAAAATCAATGTCGTTCCTTTTAAAATTACACGAGAGAAATCTAATACATTGGGATTTGAAAATAGCTATTGTCTGGGTTCAAGTCTTGACTATGCTTATGCAATTGCAGGAAAATTAGACCCAAAAACCACCTTCAATCTACAAATTGCGTCAATAAAAGATAGTATTTTTACTAATTTAGTAAGCAATACGATTGACAATCCAGTTACAGTAAAAATACCCTCCAATCTGCTTGAAGGCGGTTATTTTATTCGTTTGGTGAGTAATACAAACCCTATTTATTCTTCTATTTTTGAAAGTATTACAGTGGCAAGCCCTATATCTGCAACCATGACTGCAACCGATGGAACAGATGCTGCATT
>JAYUIP010000888.1:0-1363 GCA_043765945.1 Arcicella sp. | reverse complement strand
CCCAATTTCAAACTCTATAACTCTGATAAACAAGAAGTTAGCCTTTCAGATTATACAGATAAAAACGTAGTCATCTTATTTTTTCCCTTAGCCTTCACAGGCGTATGCACGGCTGAATTGTGCGAAATGCGTGATAATATGGCTACTTACGCAAAGCTAAATGCTGAGATTTTAGCGATTTCGGTGGACTCACTTTTCACCTTAGAAAAATTTAAGGCAGAGCAAAATTTACCTTTTCATTTACTTTCAGATTTTAATAAAGACGTTTCAGCGGCTTATGGTTCGTTGTATGAAAACTTTGTTTTGGGCATGAAAGGCGTTTCAAAACGTTCTGCCTTTGTGGTGGATGCGGCTGGCACGATTCAGTACGTTGAAGTTTTAGAATCGGCAGGAGATATTCCAAATTTCACGGCAGTTCAAGCGGCTTTGGCTGGTTTGTAATTGTATATAGAGTGCAACATAACTTAAAAGAATTCATACTGTAATAATCTTGCCCAGATTTGCCAATTTTTAAAAAATTGGCAAATCTAATTCTAATAAGTTATATCGTCATCAATAGAAGTGGTCAATATTGATCCCTTTTTGTTCAAATTACCAGTGATAATTTGGCAAAACTTTTTATCTTTACTTTGTGAATGTAAATATTAAAATTTGATAATCTCATGAGTACCGCACAGATAATTTTTGAGCAATACCAAATACTCCCAAAACGAGTAAAAAAGGAATTATTCGGCATGATTAGCCAAGAAAATGATGAGTACGTGCAAGTCAATATGTCGTCTTTGGTAAAAGGATTAAAAGAACTAAAATTAGTTCGAAAAGGAGAGATGAAAAGTACTCCTGCACAAGATTTTTTACTGGAAATGAAGCATTCAGATGAGAATTAGAATAGAAGTTATTGATGAATTTAAGCGAAATTTTAAAAGATTATCGAAGAAATTTCGGACACTTAATGTGGAATTGAATGAACTTATTATTGGACTTGAAAGCAATCCAAAGTTAGGGAAAAGTTTGGGGGCAGGACTATATAAAATTCGCTTGGCAAGCGAAAGTAAAGGCGGCGGTAAAAGTGGTGGATTCAGAGTTATAACTTATTACGTTGAAGAAACTGATGATTCTGAAATAATTTACTTGGTTACAATCTACGATAAATCAGAAGAGGATAGCATCAAAAAAAGTGATTTGGTAAAGATTGTGGAGACTTCCTTAAATTAATAAAACTTTAAAACCAAACAAGCCTTTTTGTCGTTGATAAATCAAACCCTTATCAACATGAAAACAGCAATAACTTTATTTCTATTATTCTTTTCAAATAAGATTTTTTCTCAAAATCTTCCTCTCCAAAATTTCAATCAAGAACGTA
>JAYUIP010000887.1:0-1363 GCA_043765945.1 Arcicella sp. | reverse complement strand
GTGCTGTCATTGCGAGGCACGAAGCAATCTGTTGGATTGAAGGGAAAATCTATTGGTGCTGTCATTGCGAGCGTAGCGAAGCAATCTTTTGGCTTGATGAAAACTGTGAGAATTGTCATTGCGAGGTACGAAGCAATTTTTTGGATTGATGAGAAGGTTTTTGAAAGCCTCTGCCCTTCGCTGAAAGATTGCTTCGTGCCTCGCAATGACAGCATTCACAGGCTTTCTAAGTCTTTCGCATCAATACCAAAAACCACCTCACTTCACCAATTTCAATACCTCTTCCGCAATCTCTCTCGCTGCTTCTGGTTTGGCTAATTGATAAATATTTTTGCTCAAAATCGCCTGTTTTTCTGCATTTTGTAATAAAGTAATCGTGGTTTTTACTAAATCTTCTCGTGCTGAAATATCTTTTACTAAAATCGCCGCATCATTCTTGACCAAACTCATGGCATTCATGGTTTGGTGGTCTTCGGCTGCCGTTGGAAGCGGTATTAAAATGGAAGGTTTTGCCGCCAAACATAATTCTGAAACTGACAATGCTCCCGCTCTTGAAACTACCACATCCGCCACTGAATACGCCAAGTCCATTTCATAAATAAAATCGGATACAAACACCTGACCGTCAAATACTTCTGCTACTTTTCTGGCTCTATCAATGTATAATTTTCCAGTTTGCCAAACCACTTGATAACCAGCCCCAACCAAGTTTGTTAGTCCTGCATCAATGGCTTCATTAATGGTTCTGGCACCTTGGCTTCCACCAATAACTAACACTGTTTTTCGTCCCGACATTAAGCCAAAATGTTCAATGGCTTTTTGCCGCTTGGAGTTTACTTCCAGAATATCTTTCCTAACAGGATTACCTGTCATTTTGATTTTTTCTTTCTTGAAAAATTGCTCCATGTTGGGGTACGCCACGCAAATTTTATCCGCACTTTTCGATAAAAACTTGTTAGTAACGCCCGCATACGAGTTTTGTTCTTGGATTAAATAAGGAATTCCCATCATGGAAGCCGCCAACAAAACCGGTCCAGAAGCATAGCCACCAACACCCACGGCAACATCGGGTTTGAAATCTTTGATGATTCCACGGGCTTCGGAAAGACTGGTCAGTAATTTTTTCGGGAAACTGAGATTGGCTAAAAGATTGGAACGGTTAATGCCAGCAATGGGCAAACCGATGATTTCGTAGCCCGCTTTGGGTACTTTTTCCATCTCCATTTTGCCTTCTGCACCCACAAAAAGCACCTCAATAGCAGGGTTAATTTCTTTCAAAGCGTTGGCAATGGCAATGGCAGGATAAATATGTCCGCCCGTTCCACCACCCGAAATAATAACTTTTGGCATAATTTATTTTCGG
>JAYUIP010000886.1:0-4137 GCA_043765945.1 Arcicella sp. | reverse complement strand
CGGCAGTTCCGTAAGTATCAATAATGGTTTCGTCGATGTAAGGTTTCATGTAATCCAACCAAATTTGTTGTCCAGAGGCTTCAAAACCCGTTGGGGAAGCATTGTTTAGGTATTCGTAGAGGAAATTTTTACTGTTTTCGTTCATGGTAATTTCAATGAGTGAATGAGAGATTGATATAATGAGTGAATATTGTACAATTAGTGAATGAGTGAATGGTAGAATGAGTGAATATCGTAAATAAATTCGTGAACAATATTCAATCATTCACTCAATCTATCATTCACTCATTGAATTACAAAGGAATATTTCCATGCTTTTTTCTCGGTAAGTTTACCACTTTATTTTCTAACATTTTAAAGGCTCTGATTAGTTTCTGGCGAGTCTCCGAAGGCATGATTACTTCGTCAATATAACCCCTATGAGCTGCACGGTAGGGATTTGCAAATTTTTCGGTGTACTCATCAACCTTCTCTTGCAATTTTTCTACGGGATTTTCTGCCGAAGCAATTTCTCTTTTGAAGATAATTTCGGATGCTCCCTTCGCTCCCATTACGGCAATTTCTGCCGATGTCCAAGCGTAGTTCATATCGGCTCCAATGTGTTTGGAATTCATCACATCATAAGCTCCGCCATACGCCTTGCGGGTGATAACTGTAATTCTTGGAACGGTCGCTTCACAGAAAGCGTACAATAATTTTGCTCCGTGCGTAATGATACCGCCCCACTCCTGATTTGTCCCTGGCATAAACCCTGGAACGTCTTCTAAAACTAACAATGGCACATTGAAACAGTCACAAAAACGAACGAAACGAGCCGCTTTCTGACTGGCTTGGATATCCAAAACCCCCGCCATAACGGCTGGCTGATTTGCCACAATGCCAATGCTTCGACCACCCAAACGAGCGAACCCCACCACGATATTCTCCGCATAATTTTTATGAACTTCAAAAAATGAATCCGCATCCGTAATGGTATCAATAATTTCTTTCACATCATAAGGCTGATTGGGATTTTCTGGAATAATTGTATCCAAACTTTTTCTGATTTCATTGCTGGGTTCGTAAGCTAAAAACGGGGCTTGGTCTTCGCAATTTTGGGGAATGTATGACAATAATTTCTTGATGTCGTTGATGCAAGTAACTTCGTTGGCACAAGAAAAATGCGTTACGCCTGATTTAGTTGAATGCGTTGAAGCACCGCCCAATTCTTCGGAAGTAACAACTTCATGCGTAACAGTTTTAACCACGTTCGGACCCGTAACGAACATATACGAAGTATTTTCGACCATCAAAATAAAGTCGGTGATGGCTGGTGAATATACCGCCCCACCCGCACAAGGTCCCATGATGGCAGATATTTGTGGAATTACCCCCGATGCCAAAGTATTCTTATAGAAAATATCGGCATAACCCGCCAACGACGTTACACCCTCTTGGATTCTTGCCCCGCCAGAGTCGTTGAGACCAATTAATGGAGCCCCATTTTTCATGGCTAAATCCATAATTTTACAGATTTTCTCGGCGTGAGTTTCGGATAAAGCTCCGCCAAAAACCGTGAAATCCTGAGCAAAAACATAGACCAATCGTCCGCTGACGGTTCCGTAGCCCGTAATTACGCCATCGCCCAAATAATATTCTTTATCCAAACCAAAATCTTTACAACGGTGCATCACAAATTTACCAATTTCCTCAAAACTGCCTTCATCCAAGAGCAAAGCCACACGTTCACGGGCGGTTAATTTCCCCTTTTTATGTTGAGCCTCAATCCGTTTTTCGCCCCCACCCAAGAGTGCCTCGGCATTTTTTTTCTCTAAAATATTGAACTTGTCTTGATTGGTTTTTGTGTTCATTTGTTTTGTTTTTATTGATGAATCAAAGATATGGGTTGAGGAGAGTTTGTTGTGTTAAAATGGTATAGATTTGAGGATTTTAGATACTGAGATTATCACTTCCTTGAAGGAGGTTAACTCCATCTATGTAAGTTCATAACAACCAATTTCAGAATTTTTATTAAATTTAATCCTACAAATTGAAATGAAATTAGTGATGAAATAAAATTTATGCTTAAACAATGATTGTAGTATCAACAAAAAATACTAATCAACATTAAACTCAAAATAATTTTGTGCAACAATTTCAAATCCAAGTTTTTTTGAAATTCTAAATCTCTCTCCATTTCTTGCAGAATTCCCTCTACTTTTAATTGAGAAATTGGGTTCAAATCGCATACTGACTACTCCATATGTATGTAAAAAAGAATCTTTAACATTTAATCCATTTGCTTGCAAAAAAAATACAAAGTCCAAAATCTGATTCACTCCTTCAAAAAATTTACTCCATTTGGTAACTTCTTTTCCAAAGGTAGCATCTTCTTGGTCTAATTTTAGTTCTACGAAAAGAAATGTTTCATCATCAAAAACTATGCAGTCAGGTCGTCCATCTTTTCTTTTCAAACTTTTACTATCATACTTTTCTTGCCCGTAAGGAATAAAATCCCCATCAATACAAATATGAGTAACCTTGTTTCCTTCTACGGGATTATTGATATTAAAGAACCTATCATTGGGTTCAGCATTTGTCATTACCGTAAATTTTATGGAATGACCTGCTGAATCTTTACCTTTCGTTTCATAGATATGTAGTGGTGTTCCTGTAAGTGTTGTTTTAGTAAAACTATGGTCACTAAAAACACTCTGTAAATCACGAATGATTTTATCTTGCATGGTTTACTTATTTGAAAAATTTAGTGAATAAAGTACCTCGAAATCATTATTTAATTCTTCTGTAATATTGTCTAAGTAATTTTCACCTATTAAACCTGTTTCTTCATCTATGATAGAATGACAATAAATTTCTAAATTTGGATCTAATGCGTACACTTGCACTTCGTCAGATAAAAGGTTAATTCTTTCATTTGCACTTTTATTTAATTTAGTTGTTCCGAAATGTTCTTCAATATTATTTTTAGTATTTGGTTTGTTTTTTATCACCTCTGAATACATCAAAAGATTATTTAAAATGCTCAAAACATAAGGACTATGAGTAGTAATGATAATCTGGCTTTGAGTCTTATTAGCAATTAATGCTAATAATTCAATTAATTTTTTTTGTGCCTTGGGGTATAAATGAGCCTCTGGTTCTTCAATAATCCTGAAAGATTTCTGGTTTCTATCTAACAAATAAAATAAATCTTGAATAATTCTAATTGATTCTTGTTGACCAGATGAAGCGATATTAATTGAAACCGATTTATTAGTTTTAGCATCAAAAACTATCTTTTCATTTCCATCCGCATTATCGTATTTCCCTTGCAATATGTATTCTGAATGGGATTTAAAAAATTGAAATGCCTCAACTGAATTGTTATTATTTTGCTTATCGCTAATCATTAAATCAAAATTATTACTCCTAAAATAATCATACAAAAATTTTGAATGAAGTATAAATGATTTCATTAATAACATATCAGCTGAGTTGGCAGGGGCTTCATTAATTTTGGACGAATTATATAAATTTCCTAAAAATAAAGTTTGAAATTGTTCAGGGTAAGAGACAGTAATGTTTCTTCCTGCTGGAAAAAACATGGGTGTGAAATCATCATAGAAGAGTTTGTTGACTTTTTCAGTCAAATTATTGATTAATCTCCTCTTAGCTCTTTCCATAACTATGTAATTATTTTCATCTGGTTTTACCTTACTGCCTATTGATTCGTTTATTTCTTTCGCTAATGCTCTTGTATTTTTTATAATTTTACCGAAATAATCTGACTCAAATTCAACTTTTAAAAAATTAGTTTTAGAAAGTTTTAAATATTTATTTTGGTTAGAATTACCTGAAACAAAGTGGTAGTAAAATGTAATCTCAAAATCATCATCAAGCTCAGTTGTATAGCCAAAGTAAACTTTAAATTTATCTTGAATCTGATGTATGAATAATGTTTCTAATCTGTTGTCGGTTTTATTAGCATTTTCATAAATCAAATTGAAATAGTCTTCCTTCAATGATTTGAAAAAATAAATTAGTTTGGCAAGCGTGCTTTTTCCACTTGCTTGTTCACCTATTAGAAAGAGAATATTTTTAATCTCTACTTCGGCTGATGAGATTTGTCTAAAATTTTTAACTATAATTTTTTGCATT
>JAYUIP010000885.1:0-1365 GCA_043765945.1 Arcicella sp. | reverse complement strand
GTCTAATCATTGTTTTCAAAACCACTCCAAACACCCTTCCTCCACAATCCCTTTCACCACAAAATCATCATTAAAAATAACCATATTCGCTTGATAATTAGGCTTTATTTTGCCGAGACGATGCTCTAAATTCAATACTTCGGCAGGATAAGTTGATGCCATTTTGAGTGATTCTTGGATAGGAATTTCTACTTTTCCGACACAGTTTTCTACCCCCTGAATCATCGAAAGGGCTGAACCAGAAAGCGTGCCTTTTATGTCGGTATAGTGCGTGCCTGCGTGAATAAATTTATAGTCGCCCGAAACGTCATTAGTAACAGCATCGGTAATGATGAAAAGCCTTTTACCCATCATCTTCTTGGAAATCTGGATACTGGTAAAATCCACGTGAATACCATCGGGAATGATACTCGCCCAAGCCTCAGAATTATAAGCCGCCCCAACCAACCCAGGTTCACGACCTTGCAGTTGCGACATGGCATTGAAAAGGTGCGTAACCCGCTTAATTCCTTGCTGAAAGGCATTTTGAGCCTGTTTGTAAGTGGCAGAACTATGCCCTGCGGCGACAATTATATCACTTTCCAAAAGTATTTTTAGTTGTTCATCCGTGAATTCTTCGGGAGCAATGGTCATGTAAGTTGGCAAGCCTTCACACGCTTGAATAATTATTTTTAATTCATCATTTGTTGGTTTTCGGATGAATTCTGCGACGTGAGCTCCTCTTTTTGGAAAACTAAAATAGGGTCCTTCAAGATGCAATCCTGCCAAGCCTTTACCACCATTTCTGATATAGTTTTTAGCTACTTCAATTGCCTCCAACATCTTGTCTAAAAGAACAGAGGAGAGCGTAATTTGAAAATGAGTAGTGCCTTGCCGACGGATTTCGAGATAGGTTTTACGAATGGTTTCCTCCGTAGTTTTTGAATTATAAAGACTTCCGCCACCGCCATAAATTTGAATATCTATGAATGACGGAGCAATGTTAAGTCCTTTTAAATCAATGACTTGAATTTTAGAATCAAGATTTTCTTCGGAGATGATTTTAATGATTTTATTGCCTTCAACCAATAAAATTTGGTTTTCAATAATTTCTTCGGAAGTGAATATTTTGGCGTTTTTTAGAGCGTACATTTTTAATTGTGAGTTATGAATGATGAGTTATGAGTAAAAAATTATCAATCATAGCTTTATAATTTATAACTCATCATTCATAACTCATAACTAATTTTACAAATCCACCATTTCGACCACAATTTTCCAAGCGTCTTTTGCTTCTTGTTTGTAAATACGAAGATAAGTTCCAGATTTTCCTCCGCCTGAAATTACGCCATATACACAAACTAAGTCACCTGCACTGGATGAAAT
>JAYUIP010000884.1:0-4139 GCA_043765945.1 Arcicella sp. | reverse complement strand
CTTTTTTCCAATGTCCCAACGTTCTAAAACTTCGGGTGCTTCGTCCATTCACAGCATGGTTTTGTATTTCGATGGCATCGGTAAATAACTGTGGAAATATTTGCCCCCAACCAGTTTCGGGTTCGTCGTAGGGATTTTTATTAGCACAAGTGGAATCTCCAATTAAGAAAATGCGTGGTTTATCTTCTGCCGATTTGAAGGCGAGAAATAGCGTTAGGGTGATAATTGATAATGTTTTTTTCATGGTTTGTTTGAGCGTATCGCAAACGCCCTTTGGTGATTTGTATGATGGGCGTATGCGGTATTAAGCCCCTACGGTTGATTGCTTTTCAACATGGGCGTATGCGATATGCCCCTACATTACCGTTTAACCATTCTTTCTAATAATATTTTAAAAAATTCTTTATCTTTTTGCCATTTTTCTGGATTTTGGCGTATGTAGTTTTGAATTCGATGTAGTTCATGTTCATCTCTTATGTTCATAAAAATTGCGTTGCCACAATTTAAGGTCATCAACATTTTCTAACTTTTGAATTTTACTGGTAATAGTCAATTTAAAACCTCTTACTATTGCTCTTATTGTTTTTGAAGGTGACTTGAAAATGGTTTTCTCAGAACTGACATCAGGGAAGCGTGAAATATTGGGAAGATTTTTCTTATCTCCAATGATAATAATCACACGAAAATGATTTGGCATTATTTGAAAAACATCTATTGACACATTCCCTTTACGGATTTCAACCGTTTCATTCTAATAATTTTCTACTATTGCCCCCCATTTACTTTTGATAAAGTTTCCTCCTTTAATTTCTCCAAAAAATTCTTGAAATCCATTCACACAGATTGTTACAAAATACCATCCGTCTTGTGAATAATCATATCCTTTAAGTCTGATAGATTGGCGATCTTTATATTGATTCATCGTAATTATTAAATTTAGTGATTTACAATGTAGAGGGGTATCGCATACGCCCTTTTATCGTCGGAAAGGGCGTATGCGATACCCCCCTATGATTAAAAAACCTTCTTCAAAAACGCATCTACATACTGCACCGTGGGTGTAAACCAGGGTTCAAAAAGGCAAAACCCATGCGGAGAATCAGGAAAATTATGTACTTTGGTATAAATATTAAATGGGGCTAATTTTGCCAAATAATCTTCTCGTCCTGCGTGCATTCTTCTATTGACAGAACTATTCAAAAATAGGGTAGGAGGAGAGCTTTTTCCTGCGTGAGTGAGGGCTGAACCTTGTTCCCAAAGTTGTGGGTTGTCGGTTTTAGAATATCCGAACCAATGAGTTGCTGCCGAGGTTCTTTTACTGTCATCACCTTCGCCTGATTCTGGATGAATAAACGCTAAAATACCATCAATATCAATTACTGCATTCACTTTACTGGAATGATTTAAATTGTCTTGTGTTCCTTCAAAATAGGTCAAATGAGCCGTTGAGCCTAATAAAGCTGATAGTTGTCCTCCCGCTGAAAAGCCTAACGTTGCAATTTTGTTAGTGTCCACTTTATACCATTTTGCATTGGCTCGCACCCAACGAATTGAGGCTTTTAAATCATGCACAGCCGCTGGAAAAAGGGCTTCGGTCGAGAGTCTATATTCTGGTAAAAAGCAAACATAACCCAAGTTTGTCAAACGCTGAGCTAAGGCATAATGCTGATTTTTGTTTCCTGTACGCCAACCTCCTCCGTGAACAATGATGATGGCAGGGGACAGATTTTTGTTCTTTTTCTTGGGATAAAAAGCATCCAAAAGCAAGGCTCTTTCGCCTATTTTAGCATAGATAATATTCTTTTTTGATTCAATGGTTTTGGGCATTGTTTCCGAAACCATTTTGGCATTTGGATGGGTTTTTAAGGTACTTAAATATGCACTTGTCATGGAATAGGAAGTATCTGTAATGCCTTTTGTTGATGGCGTGAATGGTTTCCATTTTCCTCCAAAAATCCAATCAATAGTAATTATTTTAGGGTCAATTTTTAGATTATTGACGTGCCAAACGTAGTCTCCGCCTTTTCTGTGGCAATTTTGATAATAAACTCGGTGTCCCCATTTTGGGTCAAGACTACTGGATACGTGGTAAATATCCGCATCTGCCATATTTTCATCAAATTGACAATCCAATAAATAAAATTGAGCAGGACGATGATAACGTCCTAATTTATAGCCTTTATCTCCTTCAAAAGTACAGTTTTTCAAAACTGTTTTTTCAGATTCATAATTTGTGCCATCGTGCCAAATGGCGGCATTCATATTGTGGCAAATAAAATGACAATTTTCTGCCCAAGCCCAACCCCTTGGACAATAGAAATCCACGCCACCTTCCATCGTGCAATTCTTGAAATAATACATCCCACCTTCCACGTCCCACGGACTGACGGTATCGCCGCCACCTGCACGAAAGGTACAGTTCAAAAAGGTCAAACGAGTTGCCCCAAGCATGGAACGAAAAGCAAATTGATGTCCGTCTTTTCTCACGATTTTTTTGCCAACTTCTTCTCCCTTTTCCCGTGGGAGGGCATAACGGTCTTTGTTTGATGTTCCATTTCCACTTGACTCGTTGTTGCAAATAATGGTTGAATCTCCTTTTGCTTCAAAGCCATAACTGTTGATTATGGTCAGGTTTTCAAAGGCTAAATCGTGTCCTTTTACATTGATGGTTGCCGCTCCGTAGTCGTCTGGATTGGCACAACGCCAGACATCACGGGGCAAAGATATTTTAATAATTATCCCTTTTTCACTTTCTCCGCACAATTTGAAATACGATTTTGCAATCATTAATTTTTCTGGATACACTCCGTTTTTAATGAATATCGTACGCTGTTCTGTTGTTGCCGTATCTAAACTATTGATGGCTTCTTGAATGGTTTTGAAATTACCCGAACCATCTTTTGCAACAATTATTTTCTGAGCAAAAAGAGAAGTAGTATTAGCGATAATTGCCAATATTAGAAATATATTTTTCATGGATAATCATTAGATTAAAAGGTTTTCACAAAGTAAAAAGCTGTTACTACTGTATTAAAGCCCTTATTTTGCTTTTGTTACCCATCTCAAATTCAATCGAATCATACTCATCCTTTTTCTAAACTCATTATATTTTTAAGCAAACCTCCTTTGAGTATCAAGCAGACTGATTATGCCTAAAAAATATTTTAATCACGATGATGAAAAACTACTATTGTTTTGCTTATTTCTTGTTTTCGTATTTGAGTCAAATGCTCAAAGCGGCTTCCAGATACGGTACTGGTGGAGGTGGATTGGTAGCTTTACTAAATTATTTTTATGCCTTTGACTCAACCGATACTCGTCGTGAGGTGACGGTGACGCTTTATTCCATTGTTGCAACAAATATTAAAGCACTCCGTCGTTTGGCTGAATTGACCGATGGAAAATTTAGAAAAGATTGGCGAAATCCATTGTTGTCAGGAACGGCTTTGAATCCAGAGTATAATTGGCTCATGATACGTTTCTCAGATGTTTTGTTGATGTTTGCGGAGGCTGAAAATGAACTGAATGAACCAACGGCGGGAGCGATTTCAGCTTTTGAAGAAGTTAGGAAAAGGGCTTACAAAGGTAATGAGACTAAGATTGGTAAAACACCAACGGATAAAGTTAGCTTTTTTGATGCCATCGCCAATGAGCGTTATTTAGAATTTGGCAGTGAAGGAATTCGTAAATTTGACTTGATTCGTTGGAATTTATTAGACCAAAAATTGCTGAAACCCGTCTGAAAATTCAAAATATGCGTGATGCCAAAGGAGCATTTGCTAATGTGCCAAAATACATTTTTTAGAAAAATAATGGTGAAGAAATACAGTTTCTGAACTCATTTTATAAATCAACTAACATAACGACTGCCCCAGTGGGCTGGACTCGTTTGGATTGGGGACAGCATCTAATAACCAACGTAATCGACGGCGTTACCTTAGACAAAGCACTTGCAAGATTATTTGTGACGGGAAAAAGTGAATTATTCTCTTTTGACCAAGCAATGGTGGATTCGTATCAAGGGAAATTGAAACAGAATCCTGGGTATTGAAATTTGTAGGGGCGTATCACATACGCCCACGTTCGTATATGTATGTAAAAGGGCGTATGCGATACGCCCCTACGAAAAATGAAAAAAA
>JAYUIP010000883.1:0-4142 GCA_043765945.1 Arcicella sp. | reverse complement strand
CACAACTGTATATGTGCGAATACGATACACCCCTACAAACAAAACCTATTAAACAATTCTTTCATTCGGACAATAAATTGGTTAAATGATTTGTATTTCTTACGAGTAACAATAAACAAAAATTAAATTCGTTTGTGGTTCTTATATCGGAACTATAAACTATTCATCGCAAAACAAATCCTTCATAGTTCCGATATAATTTACCCTATGATGTTGTTCTCAATGGCTATTCTTACTCGGCAAATCGGGGAGATGTAGGCACAGTTTACAAATCTTTTCAACCTAATAATAATGGGAAATTGTTTTCTACTGGGAAGTAAAAAATTACGGCTTTGAAATTGAATACCAAAGAATTTATTGCAGAAATTACTTCGATTGATGATGCAAAAGTTAGTAGTACAGAGCGTTTTATCCTAATGAACTGTAATTAAATTTAATTTCCTAAAACCGAGAAGAAAATGAAAAAATACCTCTTTCATTTCTAATCATTCTTATAATTAATTATTAAATCTGTAGTTAATATCCTCCAGGCATCGTGCGTAAATAATGTAAATATCTAATTATCAGTATATTATAAATTAAAGTCCAATTAAATATTTGCTCACACACGATGTCTGGTGAAGATACCAGTCACATATTAAAAATAGACGAGCATAAAAAGCAAATGGCAAACATCGAAGCTAAAATGCCAGCATCTTCACCGCAGTTATTGCCGCTTCGTCCCCTTTATTACCATGAATTCCTCCCGCACGGTCGAGGGCTTGTTGTTCGGTATTCGGGGTTAATACGCCAAAGATTACAGGTTTATCGTACTTCAAACTGACATTCGTTAATCCCTGAGCAACCGCATGATTGATGTAATCATTGTGTTTCGTTTCGCCCTGAATCACACAACCAATACAGATAACTGCATCAATATCAGCCTTTTGAGCCATCTTTTGAGCTGCAAAAGTTAATTCATAACTCCCTGGAACGTTTACCCGAACAATATTTTCTTCCGTTGCTCCGTATTCTAAAAGCGTTTTCTTAGCTCTCTGTGCAAGTGCCTCTGTTACTTCTTCATTCCATTCTGCCACAACAATCGCAAAACGCTTTTGACTAATATCGGGTAGATTATTAGTTGAAAATATACTTAAATTTTTATGTATTGATGACATAGCGTTTGGGGTTTATGGAAAATTAGGTAGGGACGAATAGCATTCGTCCACAATAAATGACCTGTAGACGAATGCTATTCGTCCCTACTTCAATAGGATTAAATTAAAAAAAGGGAATAAAACTTTCGCTCTATTCCCTTGAATATCAATAGTTTAACAGTAATCTATAATTTCTATGATTCCTATGTAGTTGCAACTATTCAGTAACAGAACCTTCCAACATCGCTTTGTATTTCTTAGCACTTGCTGCTTCCGAAGACTCTGCATATTTTTCAACGATTTCTGTGTAAACTGTCAAAGCATCTTTCGGTTCTTTGTTGGCTTCCAAAGCCGCCGCTAACTTCATCATGTAGGCAGGCGTAAAAAATTTATTAGCCTTATATTCTGATGCTTTTTTGTAATAATCAACCGCATCTCCGTAAGCCTTTTTCTCAGAATAAGCATCCCCAATCAATGAATAGGCACGAGCCTGGACCAATAAATCTGAGCTACTAAAAGATTTCAATTGCTCAATGGCAGTATCATATTTACCTTCTTTCAGATTAGCAACACCCGCATAAAAATTGGCTAAATTCCCAGTATTTCCACCAAAATCATCGGCTACTTTTACCATTTCTTTTGCCGCTATCTTGTTTGAATCAGCCTCAAATTTATAGACCGCACTATACAATTTCGCTTGACCTTCTTCGTCTTGTGAATTTGTATAATATTTGTACCCAAAATAACCCACAACAGCCAAAACTAATGCTCCTACAACGCCATAGATAACATTTTTGTTTTTCTCTACGGTTGTTTGAACTTTGCCTATCTCTTGTTGTAAGCCCTCAGCACTTTCTAAAAATTCAAGCGATGATTTTTCTACTACTTCTTTCTTTGCCATTGGTTGGTTAATCGTTATGGTTAATGGTTAACTATCTTTTGTAAGGAATTAAATTTGTGAAAGATAATTAAATCTTCAGTTTTCCAAATATGAAATCGGACTGCAAAATTATAAAAACTCTTGCAATATTCCATGTTATAAGAAAATCTTTTAAAGTCAAGTTCAAAAAGAATGCCAAATGGGGTTAGAAAGTCAAACGGTTACAGAAGTTAAAAAGTTGAGGATGTTAAAATGCAAGATAACAACTATTTAACTCTTCTAACTATTTAACTGGTCAACTATCTATTTCTCAGCCAATTCTCTGGATTTATCTTATCAAAATTCTTCCAAACCTGAAAATTGATTTCTGAGGTGCCGTCATTATCGGTTGCCACTACGCCAATCTTCTGTCCAGAGCTAATTTTTTGACCCGTTGAAACATTAACGTTTGCCAATTTACTGTAAACCGTAAAATAATCACCGTGTTGAACTGCCACAATCATATTCGCCCCTGGTATTGAAACCACGGATTGCACAATGCCATCATAAACCACTTTCACATCATTACCCGCACTCGTTTGAATGTCCACGCCATTGTTGTTTGTTCTAATTCCCTTCAAAACGGGATGATTATGCACGCCAAAATGGTCAGAAATAAATCCAGAACCCACGGGCCACGGCATCCGTCCACGCAAGGCAGAGAAAGAGATTGCCAATTTGCTTTCCTCGGCGGTCATGGCAATAACTTTGTTGTTAGATGCTACTGATTTATTTAATTTCGTTTCATCCTTGCGTTCACGTTCCAGCGAGCGTTTAATTTCTCTTTCCACGATTCTCGCAATCATATTTTCCAACTTCTCAACCGCTTGTTTGTTGCTTGATAATTGATTTTTAAGCTCTTTTTCCTTCTGATTTAACTGACTCACCACATTAGATTGCTTGCCTTTCAGATTTTGCAAATTTTGAGTTTCCGTAATTTTTTCACGTAAGACAGATTCCTGTTCTTGTTTTTTACGCAACACATTTACTTGTTCTGCCAATAATTCTGTGCGTACTTTTTGAATCAAAACTGCCTGCTTTTCACGGGCTTGGGAATATTGTTGGAGATATTTATACCGTCTTACTAATTGATTAAAATTTGCCGAAGAAAACAGAAAACTCAACTTATTAAATTTATTACTGGTTTTGGCGGAAGAGTAAATCATCTTAGCATATTCTTCTTTCAGTTTTTCAAGATTTCCAGAAAGTTCAGTAGTTACTCTGGTGAGTTCTTGTGCTTCATTTTCAAGCAGTTGCTGATTTTCGGAGATAATATCAATCTGTTTGGTTTGCTTATTGATACGTTCGCCAATGGCGTTCAATTTACCCACGCTTACCTCTTTTTTCTGTTCAGTTTTCTCAATAATTTTATTGATTTCCTGAATCTTTTGGAGGTTTTCACGCTTAGCAGCTTCCAATTTCGCCCGACGACTTGACTTGCGTTTTCGTTGCCCGTACGTATCTGTGATGAATAAACACAACAAAACAAGAAGCAGTCCAGAAAAAATTTTCAGGGCTGCCTTTGATGGTGTGATATGTTTTTGAGGGTTTATGAGATTATTTTATTTAGGTTTTACTAATTGCCGTTGCCTGTGTCCCCACAGACGACAGCCAATTTACTTCTTCAACAATTTATCAGGAACTTTAAATGGAAATTCCAAAGGCGTATCTAACAATTCCACCTTCGTGTGCTTGATATTCACCACCGTTTGATACATTTTTTGGTCTTCATTCGATTTATAATCAACCGTTATTAAACTCGAATTTGGAAATAAATATTGATTCAACATCGTGAAATCATCAAAATCGAGGGTTAATTTATTGTTGGTATCTTCTTGGGTTAAAAGCAACTTTTTTAACTTCTTATTTTCACCTATGTAGTTGTCAATCAGTACTCTATCTTGTTCTTGTTTCAATAAATAATACTCATTTTCACGCACAACTCTCGACTTATTTTTCTTGAAAGGACGATTACCAACGATTAAGGCTTGAAGAATATCGTAAGTTATATTGAAATTAAATTTATCTGCAAAAGCTGAATAAGTATATTCATTATATTCTCCGTGAAATTTATCGTAAAATTTGAC
>JAYUIP010000882.1:0-1366 GCA_043765945.1 Arcicella sp. | reverse complement strand
ATTTTGCCAAAGCAATTTTTGAATTGGGCAATATTACTGTTGCAGTAGAGCCGTTGAAAACCAGCGAATATCCCACCAAAGCCGCCAGACCAGCTTTTTCAGCAATGGATAAAACAAAAATCAAGAATACTTTTGGCATTGAAATTCCGTACTGGAGAGATAGCCTAAAAGTAGCACTTTTGAGTTTATAAGTTTAAGGTTTATGAGTTTTGAACCTTATAAAATTTTGTTAAGAATTCACACAATTAAAATTTCACTATGAAGATTTGTTTGAGAGAAATATTCACTCATTCAAGCATTCAATCATTCAATCATTGAAATATGAAAGGAATAATACTTGCGGGTGGTTCTGGTACTCGCCTTCACCCGTTGACTTTGGCAGTTAGCAAACAATTAATGCCAGTTTACGACAAACCGATGATTTATTATCCTTTGTCGATTTTAATGCTTTCGGGCATTAAGGAGATTTTGATTATCTCTACGCCCCACGATTTACCACATTTCAAAAAACTCTTGGGTGATGGTTCGCAGGTGGGTTGTGAATTTTCTTATGCCGAACAACCTTTACCTAATGGCTTAGCTCAGGCTTTTGTCATTGGCGAAGAATTTATCGGTGATGATAAAGTGGCTTTGGTTTTGGGTGATAATATTTTTCACGGCAGTGGTTTGAGTAAATTACTCCAAGCCAACAATGACCCCGAAGGTGGTGTTGTTTATGCCTACCAAGTACAAGACCCTGAGCGTTACGGCGTTGTGGAATTTGATAATGATTTCAATGTGCTTTCTATTGAGGAAAAACCGACTGAACCAAAGTCTAATTATGCCGTTCCTGGTTTGTATTTTTATGATAATTCGGTCGTGGAAATTGCTAAAAATATTGCTCCTTCACCCCGTGGAGAATACGAGATAACGGATGTGAATAAGGAATATTTAAAAATGGGTAAACTGAAAGTAGGCGTTCTGAACCGAGGAACGGCTTGGTTGGATACGGGTACATTTGCGTCATTAATGCAAGCGGGGCAGTTTGTCCAAGTAATTGAAGAGCGACAAGGTTTAAAAATTGGTTGTATCGAAGAAATTGCCTACCGTATGAATTTCATTGATGCCGAACAATTAAAAACTATCGCTACGCCTTTGGTGAAAAGTGGGTATGGGGAATATTTATTGAATTTGTTGAAGTAAACTTAGTTAAAAAAAATCCTCTTGGAACCAACAGTGACTGTTAATTCTAAGAGGATTTTCTGATTTTAGGAGAATATGTAAAATCATCCCTATTTCCCTTCAACACTTTGTTCTGGATTGAAATAAATATTGTAAATTTTCTTCCCATCCTTCCAAACAATCCCAATCTTATCTTTATCAGCAT
>JAYUIP010000881.1:0-4149 GCA_043765945.1 Arcicella sp. | reverse complement strand
GATCAATTGTAGTAGGAATTATAATTTCATAAGTATTTGATGTATAAGTATTTGTACCATTTGGACCCGACCAAAAATAGGAAGCAACTTGTACATCTCCTGGCTTGTTTCTAACAGCTGCATCATAAACTCTTAAATTTTGTCCTACGCAAGCATCGGGGACACCTGCAATGACACCAACCGTAATTTCATTAAAGGTTACTTTTGCTGTTGCCATTGCAGTACAACCTCCTAATGTTGCAGTAACCGTGTAAACACCTTCATTACCTTTTGAAGCATTCGCAATAGCTGGTTCTTGTTGATTTGAGGTAAAACTCGAAGGACCTTCCCAAAAATATGTCACACCACCTGTGGTAATTGTTGAAGATGCTTTTAATTGAATAATTCCGTCGGTACAAACGCTTAAATTTTCAGTGGTAACATCAACACCATTCGTTTTAGTAATTTTTACTATATCTGAACAACCTGTTGTGGTTGTTGATTTCAATTCAAATTGATAATCCCCAGAATTAACCATTCCGCTTACATTTCCACTCGCATCAATTGTTGCTGGCGAAGGATTGGTTGAAACTGCTGACCATGTTAATCCCGCTGTTGCGGATTGTAATTTTGCCGTTTGTTGACACGAAGAAATATCAGTCCCAGCATCCAGTGAAGGGGTTTTTGTTATTTGCATTTCATCGAAACAACCCGTGATGTTATCCGTCAATCTGAAAGTATAAGTCCCATCTGCGATTAAACCCGTTACATTTCCAGTTGTTGAAACCAACGGATTGGTTCCTGTTTGTTTGGTTATCACCGTCCAAGTTTGCGACGTAGAAGGAGCTGTTAGGGTTGCGGTAGTCGTACAAACTTCTTGATTTGCACCAGCAGCAATCATAGGAGCAACAGTTACAGAAACGTTCTCAAAGCAACCCGTAGCAGTGTTTGTCAATTTGAATACATAAACACCTGCAACCGTCATACCTGCAACTAATCCATTTGCATCTATCGTTGCCGTTGCACCTGTTGCAGATGAAGCAACTGTCCATGTTTCTGCCTCGGGTGCTGTTTTTGCGTTTGGTAAATCAAATGTTGAATTTCCATCACAAACTATCACATCTTTTCCATCTATTTTGGCTGTTGGCGTTATACACTTTAAACCGAAATCTAAAGTATGATTATTCTCTCCTGCATTTCCAGTGGTGAATGCGATTGAAGCATAAGTATTTGCCCCTGAGATAGTTGCATCTGAATCAATTTCATCGTTTGTTCCTGCGTTTGCTGTAGTTAGAGTTAAACCTGCCAAAACAGCTTGCTTTGATGCAGAAGGTACGTTTACGTTTGGAATTCTAATTTCGTAGTTTATATTTGGTAATAACCCTGTGAAATAATATTCACCCGTTGTAGCATCAGTTGTAACGTCTGTACCAATTTGTACGCCATTTTTAAATAATTGAACCTTTACCCCCCCTAAAACAGGTTCACCAGCATCTTGAATTCCATCTTTATCAACGTCATTCCAAATTCTGTTTCCTACTTCAATGGGTTGAGCGGCACATAATAATTCTAAATCTCCTAAGCCATTGGCTTTTCCGAAGGTAACTCCCAATCCACCAGCATCTTGTCCAAAAATTTCATAACCTCTTGGAGATGTTCCTGTTGCGTTATCAAACCAACGAACACCACCCGCACGGAAAGCATTTACTGGATCAAAAACCGTTTCAACTACTTCATTTTTACCTGGTAATAATGCAATTCCACCCAATGAAATCTCTTGATGTCCACCACCAGAAGCTATTGTTGGTAAATTTTTATCCGCACTTTTACCATACATATCTTGCCAGTAGAATTCGCCTGTTCCAGGACCTTGGCTTGGCGATTGTCCATTACCGCTCGAAATCACACCATTAACGGTTGCATCTTTTTCGAGGGTGTAAGTTATGCCGTCAGCATTTAATCCAACTCTTAATAAATCACCTGCTGAAGCCCCTTCGTATAAATTTCTATCCGTTGTACTTCCAGTTTTTAAATCCGTCAAAAGTGTACTATAATTATTACTACCTAATTGATGCCCCGCTCTATCCATAAAACCTAAGATCATTGAACCATCCACATCAAATTCGATGTCAGAAAGAATAGGTTGAGGACAAATGGTTTGATTATAAGCAGCAGCACCTGGTAAAGGATTTGTTATATCACTCCACTGGGCAATCCAAGGTTTCCAAGCAGCAGAAGTTGATTTTGTATCATCTAAACTTGTTGAACCCCTTGAATAGTCTAATTTAAAATTATAAACTTCTTTGAAATTATTAGGGTCAGTATCTCCAGGCGTAAATGAATATATATAGGCTTTTAAATCAGCAGCAGTACCGCCAGCATTCTCAGCTGTGCAAACACCACCCACATAAATTTTACCTCGCCAAAACTTGGTTGCCCAAGGACGAAATACTCCATTTGCACAACCAGGATCTGGAAGTGTATGTGCAGTTGCCATAGTTGGTTTTATCGCTGGAGAGCCAATTTTTAATTCATATAATTTTCTGTCAGAAGTATTTATTACCCATAATGTTTTTTCATCATCAGAGATATCTAAATCTCCCAAAGCCATTTTTCCAACCAATCCAAAAGCCTTTTCATCTCTACTTGGTTGATTTTTAAATCTTGGGATTGAATCTGCCCCTGATAAAGGGTCACGTGGATTAATACCAGCAGAAATACCTAAATCAGCATTCATATCAACAAAGAGGGTTGTAATTGGTGTTGAGGTTGAATTGTCGATTTTATAAATCGCTCCAGGTCCACCCGTACCTAAACCCGAATGTCTTTTTAACAAGGCACTTGTAAAAATAAATTTCGAACTTCTTTGATAAGCCATTCCCCATGTTGCTCCTACATCGACACCTTTAGCAAGGTATTTATTTTCAGTAGGATTTGTTCCAGTGGGTAAGGTTGAGCCGTTTCCAGTTGGCGTGTATGGAATTGAAACGATGGCAGGTTCATTTGCACCATTTCCGTTTGTGATGGGTGTTCCGTTGATATAACACGGAGTAACTAATTGAGGGTCAGTAGTTCCACAATAATCTGATGGATAATTGATTCCAAGATTTGCCGTAGCTCCTCCCTTCACAAACTGTGTAGAAGTATTACTACCAGTGCCTTTTGGACCTGAAAAGAAAGCCGTTGGAAAATTTGAAAATTCAACTCGATGGTCGTTTGTGTTACCAACTGTAACTGAGTATGAACCGTCGAGAGCAGTTGTATTTGTTGCAACTTGTGTTCCGTCAGCCTTGAAGACTTTGACTGTTACACCTGGAACGCCTGGCTCGATTGGATTGGTTGCTGTTTGAAGACCGTTTGCATTGAAATCACGAAAAACCTTGCCCGTTATGTTTTGAGCGAGTAAATGATTGAATGATGAAGCAGTAAAAAGTAGCGAAAAGCAAGGAATAATGACCTTTACTATCCGAAGACGTAAGGATTTTTTCATTGATTTATGGGTTTTTATGGACTGAGTACTTGATAAATTAGAAGACCAATAACTGTCTTGGGTTTTCTTAAAGATTAAGCAAATCAGTGATTTATGTAAGGAAACACGCTTTTATTTTTTGAGTTACAATTAGAGAAAACTTAGGAGTTTCAATAATTAATAATTTCAAAAACCTTACAACTGGCGGGAAGAAAGGAGATGGTTTTGGTTTCGACGAAAAAGATTTTTGGCGGATCTTTGTTTTAGCACGTTATCGAAACATTTCTATGAGAAGATGTTCGCAAAAGATGTGCCAAAATTCTTATCATGTAATATTTGAAGCATAAATCATGTTATTTCGTTAAAAAATTAAAATTCTTCACTCATATATTTAAAACATAAATTCATTTAAAAGAATAAAATTCTAATCAACATCTAATTTTAGCTTAATCTCAACTTAATATTTAATAAATAGATTTGTATTGTCTTCAAAGTGAACACTGATGGAAGGAGCAAGAACATTTAACCCGTTTGTAACAACTATAATTAAATTACCTACCCGTACGACTAAAACCAAATAAATAATTATGAAAACGCACAAAATTATATTCATTTCAATCTGTTCCATACTCCTCTTTAATTCTCTAAGGTTGATTGGACAATCTGTTGACTCTGTTGGAATAGATAAGGAATTCACCCAA
>JAYUIP010000880.1:0-11758 GCA_043765945.1 Arcicella sp. | reverse complement strand
AAACATCGCCCACCGTACCATTTTCTTTTGAGTTGGGGGCATAAGTAATGAAGGTGTATTTATGAGGCAAAATACTATTGTTTTTAAATTTGAACGTTACCGTTTTTTCTTTTTTATCTTGGGCATAAACAGCACTGAATGAAGTGAAGAAGATTACTAAGATTGCCATAATTATTGATTGATTTTTCATGATTTTGGGGCGGATAAACGCAGTTCAGATTTTATTATTTAGTTTAATGTAACCGATACAGTAGATTTTTGGTCATCTATTGTTAGGATATGTTTTTCGGTAAACTTCGTACTTTTACTCCAAAATTTATCACTACATTGATACACCTTCGTTCCAACTGGTAGTATCAAATCTCGTCCATTAAATTTGCTTAATGAACCAGAAAAACCCAATTGACTATCATTTCCCCAAGGCAATTCATAGCGTACATGAGCCATTGAAGGAAACCATGACGAGCCTTTGATATTAAGGCTAACCACTTTAATCCCCTTTTTGGCAGCAATACTCTTGATGGAATTATCGTCCTTATTTTTTTCAATATTACGTTGAGCCATTTCTGCCCGAGCAAAATCAAAATATTGTTCCCGAGAAATTTCATATTTTTCATTCATCGAAAAAGTCTTTCCCCCATCTTGTTGCGTTACGACACAAAACAATTCTTTTTTTCCATTTTTTTCTTCGTAAATATAAACAGGTGAAGGCAAATTGACGGCATGAGTACCGAGGGCATTCAAGCCGTAGCCATAGCCAGCGGTAAGTTTTTGATGTTTAGCATCATAACTATTAAAACCAATCAGTTTATTTTTGAGTGTAGGATTTTTCATGGTAAAACTCACACGGGCGGGTTCAGTCTGACCGAATTCATTTTGGGCTTGGCTAATGAAAGAGATTAAAAGCGTACAAGCAATTAAGAAATTTTTGATTTGCATTTTCATATTTGTAAATGTTTGTGAGGACGTCGCCTCGTTGAATTGATGGGTCAAAGTTTCACCTTTGAAAACCCACAAACGCTTTAAAACATGATTTGAAACGTCTTGAATTATGATTTGAGACTTTTTACGGTTCACGGTGAACGGGTAAAGAGTCAACGGAAACAAAAAGTCCTACAAGATTTGTTCTTGCAGGACTTTTTATCACTATTCCCTAATGCCTGAAACCTAACCCCTATTCATTTTCTGGAAAATTAATTCCATCATAAATATCTTCTAAGGAAATTGACGTGTTTAAGACAGGTAAATTGATAATTTCTGAAAGTTTATCAAAGAAGTTAAATTCAAAAGTATTGGTTTCGCCCTTGCGTTGATAAAATTCAATTAAAGCCATATCTTGATGAATCATTAAATAATATTGTAAAGAAGGTAAGGCAGTATATTGACGAAACTTTTTATTTCTATCAATTTCTTCTGTACTTTCAGACAATACTTCCACAATCAAAACGGGTTCAGTTACGTGCCGAATGTCTTTAATTGTTTTTGAAGCTGAAACAACCACATCTGGATAACGATATAATCTGCGTTCATGAACAGTTGTACGAATATCGTGTCCAAACATTCTAAATCCATTCTTTCTCAAAATTCTTTGCAAAGCAACAATGAAATTTTGTGCAATTTCGTTGGCATCTAAGGTTTCTCCTGGCATAGGTATTAAAATTCCATTTTCAAACTCATGACAAATCTCCGAAGTATTTTCTATGTCAAAATACTCCTCTATGGTATAAATTCGTTGTGAAATATCTACAAATTCGCTCATTTTGTTGTTTTTTAAGAATTAAATTTATCAATAATTAACCTATTTTCAAAGAAATAAATACTTCTTTGATTGGTAAAATGTCATTTTGAGATAAATTATATAAATGAAATAAAAAATCCTTTTAAATCTGCGCTGCAAAGCATCTGCGTAATCTGCGTGCCAATTAAACTATCATAAAATCACAGGTCCCGCCTGATTAATCCCAGACACATAACATTCTGAACCAATCCCTACCTTCGCAAAACCATCTTGCATGGCTTTCCCGACTCTATTTGCCGTAAATAAATCTTTCGACAAAGCAAACATCGAAGGACCAGAACCCGAAATCGAACAACCCAAAGCTCCGTTATCCAAAGCCGCATTTTTGACATCATCAAACTGCGGAATCAAAATCGAACGAATAGGTTCGATGATAACATCCACCAAACTTCTTGAAATTAAATCATAATCAGGTAGCATCAATCCTGCCACTAAACCCGCCACATTTCCCATTTGCGTAATGGTATTTTTCAAAGAAATCTCTCTTTTCAAAATATTGCGTGCATCTTTTGTATTTACCTCAATATGTGGATGAACGATAGTGGCATACAGTTCTTTTGGAGTTTTTAATTGAATAATATCCAAGGGTTCATAAGAACGAATGACTACGAAACCTCCCATCAAACTCGGTCCAACATTATCAGCATGGGCAGCACCGCAAGCAATACGCTCACCTTCCATGGCAAAAGGCAATAAATCTTTTTGAGTTAAAGGCTTACCCATCAATTCGTTAGCTGCAAAAACTCCCGCAACCGCTGAAGCCGCTGACGAACCCAAACCCGAACCCAAGGGCATTAACTTTTTAAGATTCATCTCAAAACCTTGACTTTCAGCTCCAATAAATTCCAGATATTTAAGAATGGCGATACCAGCCGTATTACGTTCAGCTTCAAGTGGAAGGCGACCATCATCTCCTTCAATACTCAGGATTTTGAGACCTTTGGAATTAGATTTTTTCAAGATTATTTCATCACCAGGATTATCAACGGCAAAACCGAAAATATCAAATCCGCAAGCCACATTTGCCACCGTTGCAGGGGCGAAAACTTTTATTTTGTTTGTCATTAAACTATAATATGTACTTCATGTTAAATAAAAAATGATAACCCATTAATACTTTTACTAACAACTTTATAATCAAAATTTATTTTAAAATCAGGCTTTCCACCGTCTTCTTTTGACTTTCCATCTTTTCTAAGAATAAATCCTTTATTCTCTAATTGATTAAAAATATTTCTAATTTTCCGTTTGTATGATTCGAAACGCCCTACATCTTCCACAATCTTATTATCTTGTAAATAGAGAAAATTCCCAATCCCATTCGCACTTACAATATCACTGTTTTTTGCAAATTGATTGTGTTGATATACTGCTAAAATCACTTTCCTATAATCGGATGGTAAAAGTGAAAATTCATTACCTAATATTTCTTCTATTTCTTTTGTAAAGTCTGTCTTTATCAATGTTCTATGTACTAAATATACAGGATATAGTTCGGGACTTTCGAGGTTTTTAAACAACAATCCCTTCTCTTCTAAATCAGCAATTATATTTTTATGGTTATTATCAGAAGTTAATAAAACTGTGTAATGGTTTAATCTATTCTGTCTTTCGGATTTATAAAAATAGCTTAAAACTATTTTCTCTTCCTCTACTAATGGTTTTCTGTATAATCCAAGAATAAACCCAGAAAAACTATTCAGCCAAATTTCCATTGCATCATCATAAATTTTACCTTTTGGAATGTATAACTTTATTTCATCAGTCATTAATATATAGTAAGGTAAATCAATAGAGTTCTCTAAACAGGCATCTGTTAAAGATGCTAACCCTTTCCCTTTGCCTTCCCAACGGTCAAAACTTTTAAGTAAATCCGTCAGTTTAGGGTTTCTTGCAACTTGAATAGGAATGATTCTTCTAATTTTTCCTTGCTCTGTATCTAAATTAATAATTTGTTTTTCACGAAATTCGCCAGGGTTTCTTATCATAATACTTTGGTTAGGCTTAATCTCAATTATACCAAAACGACTACTTCTATAATCTCTATGAGCCAAAGCATTATTAATAGTCTCTTCTAATAGAGCTTCTGGATATTCAGGCAATGCAGTTCCACCATTTTTTCTACTTACTCCTACCTGTATATTTTTATAAACAAATCCAATACTTTCTTCCATTAAGGAAATAATATTATCTTTTAGTATCTGTTTATTTTGAGCAACAACGATTGGAGAATCTACATAACAATCTATTTCACATTTTCCTTGAATATAATCATCAACATAGTCTCCACATACTAACATTCCCAGCAAGGTTGGAGTATCATTTCTGACGAAAGATTTTCTATTTAAAAAAGGTAGTGCAGTTTGTAAATCAGCCTTTATATTCTCAACTTTTTTCCCTCTATTCAGTTTATTTATATAATCATTTAATTTGTCAATGTTAAGCAAGTCTAATGAAGCACCTTCAACGATTGATAATTCTTGGGCATTCACCAATTCTTGCTTTAATTGTTCCTGTGCTTTAATTTCCGCTTGTGAAATAACATGATCTCCTGTTATTTTTCTTGTGTAAGCCAATCCTTCGAAGTAAACAAATTTTTCATCATCGGGTAGTTTTTCTACATAAATCAAGGCTATTTTGCCAGAATTAAAATCTCTAATTTCGGCTGGTGGAAAATAAGGTCTTAAATCAAATGACCTCCCTTGTTTATCCGTAAATTTTGTCCCTATTTCTTTTAAATTTGCTTCATTATCATAATTGAAACCTTTAAATTGATAGTGTTTTTTATTTTTGTCTTTTTCATTTCCTTTATCTTTAATTCCAACAACAATTATTCCGCCATTTGTATTTAAAAATGCACACACAGTTTTATACAATTCCGTCCAATTAGTATTGGTAGAAAGGTCTTTTAACTCAAAGCGTTCTGTTTCTAACTCAACATAAGTTTGAGTAGAAATACATTCTTCTAAGGTTCTTAATGTTTTGTTTATGAAATTCATGGATTATTCAATTTATGATTCAATTACCCAAGATACGAACCAATCGCTACAATATCCGCAAACACCCCCGAAGCCGTTACTTCTGCTCCTGCACCAGGTCCTTTTATGACCAATGGACGGTCGTGGTAGCGTTTTGTGGTGAAGGATATTACATTGTCCGCCCCGTCCATCATATAGAATGGGTGCGTTTTTCCGATGCTTTTCACACCAATATTTATCTTATTATTTTCTAAACAAGCAATAAATCTTAATACTTCGCCCTTACTTTCGGCTTCGTTTACCATATGTTCAAAATAGGTATTTGACACCTCCAATTCCTTGAAAAAATCATCAACGGTTGGGGCTGATTCGCAGTTTTCGGGCAGTAATTTTTCTATCGTAACATCCTCTGGTTCAAGGCGTAAACCGATTTCTCTACCTAAAATCAAAATCTTTCTTGCCACGTCCATGCCACTCAAATCTTCTCTTGGGTCGGGTTCGGTGTAGCCTTTTGTTTTGGCTTCCTGCACGATGTCGGCAAACTTCACACCTGCCTTGAAATTATTGAAAATATAAGATAAAGTTCCCGATAAAACGCCTTCAATTTTCTCGAATCTATCACCCGAAGAAATTAAGCCTTGCAGGGTATTAATGACTGGTAAGCCTGCCCCGACATTGGTTTCATATAAGAATTTTACGCCTTTTTTCAAGGCTGTTCTGTGCAATAAAGCATAATCCTCGTATCGTCCAGAATTAGCTACTTTATTGGGGGTTACTACGGAAATGTTCGCTTCAAACAATCCTAAATAAAAATGATGTATTTCCTTATTTGCTGTACAATCGGCAAAGACAGAATTAGGTAAATTTAAGCGTTTTGCTTCCTCCACAAACTCCCAAATTTCAGATTTTTTACCTTTTGAATCTCGTTCATCCTCCCACGATTCTAAGTCAATTCCTTGCGAATCAATCAACATTTTTCGAGAATTCATTACCCCTACTAAATTGACTTTCAGAGCTTTATACTTTGAAAGATAGTGTTCTTGTCCTTGTAATTGTTCTAAAAGTGCTTTGCCAATCAGACCCGTTCCTACCAAGAAAAGGTTTAAGGTTTTGGCTTGTGAAAAGAAGAACGAATCGTGAATAACGTTCAAGGCTTTTGAAATATCTTTCTTTTCAATTACCACGGAAATGTTCAATTCCGATGAACCTTGGGCGGTGGCAACAATATTGATTCCATTCTTACCCAAAACCGAAAATAACTTCCCACTCACGCCCGTATTGCGACGCATTCCTTCACCCACCACGGCAATTACCGACAGATTTTCTTGAATATCTATGCCTTCAACATCGCCAACGGCAATCTCATTTTTAAATTCATTTTCCAAAATCGCCTTCACATTGGCAGATGCCGATGGATTGATAGCGAAGCAAATTGAGTGTTCTGAGGATGCCTGAGAAATGAGAACCACTGAAATTTCGTGCTTTGCCAAGACCGTAAATAATTTGGCAGAAACGCCCGCAACGCCAATCATCCCAGAACCTTGCAAATTGACCAAAGCCAAATTATCTATCGAAGAAATACCCGTAATAATGTACTCAGATGGTTCTGCAACCCGATTTACGACCGTTCCAACAAAATCTGAATTGAAAGTATTAAGTACTCGAATCGGAATATTTTTGGCAAAAGCGGGTTGCAACGAAGGCGGATAAATCACTTTCGCTCCAAAATGCGTCAATTCCATTGCCTCCGAATACGTGATGGTTGGGATGGTAAAGGCATTTTTTACCTTGCGAGGGTCGGCGGTCATCATGCCGTCCACGTCCGTCCAAATTTCGATTTCTTGGGCATTCAAAGCCGCCCCAAAAATTGAACCCGTATAATCTGAACCTCCACGACCAAGCGTAGTAGTCTCGCCTTTTTCAGTCGAACCAATAAAACCCGTGATGAGTTGGAGCGATTTTGTTTTCGAGAAATACTCTTGAATTTGTCGATTTGTTACCTCAAAATTCACGTTTGCAATCCCAAAATTATCATCCGTAAGAATCACTTTTCGAGCATCCAAATACTGACAATCAACACCTTGGGCATGAAGAATTTCGTAAATTAAGGTTGTAGAAAGTCGTTCTCCGAAACTCACGATAAGGTCAGAAGTACGGGTAGAGATTTCACGAATCAACGAAACACCTTTCAATAAATCTTCTAATTCATTGATAATGGTACGAATGTTGGCAAATACTTTTGATTGAGCTTTCACATCAATTAATGCCCTGACAACCTCAAAATGACGATTTTCAATTTCTCTCACCAAGTCAAAATAGCTGGAATCATTCTCCGTAGCCAAACGTCCTGCCTCAATGAGTTTGTTCGTAACGCCACCCATCGCCGAGAAAACGGCAGCAACTGATTCGCCCTTAGCTTGTTTGGCTTTAATGATGTTTAATACCGACTGAATACTGGCAACAGTCCCACAAGATGTTCCTCCGAATTTTGATACTTTCATTTATGCTTCAACTTTATTATATTGACAAAGATACCAATTTCACCCCCTCAACCCAAAATCCCACAAAACAATCATCTTCTACAATGGTTATTTTATGTATCACGGAATTGTACGGGCAACGTTTGCTTCCGTGAATTTGTCATAAACCAACGGGATACAATCTCGTGATACATTATAAAATCATGAAAATTCTTATAACAACCGCATTGCTATTGATTTCCAATTATCTCATAGCACAAAACAAAAGCCTTGCCAATCAATCAAAACCTGGTTGTGGACCTGTGGCGGAGACAAACCTAAAAAAGAAAATGGAAAATCAAACGAAAAAAGACGAAAAAAATGTGCTTGGTTCTGAACTGCAAATCGCTGGCACTTCCCCCTTGACGGGGTTTTATAGAGACGGTTTTTGCTCTACAGGAGCGGCTGATAGAGGTATTCACGTAGTTGCTGCCATCGTTACGGACAAGTTTTTACAATACTCGAAAGTCCGTGGGAATGATTTAATTACGCCCTCACCAACCTACGGATTCCCAGGTTTGAAGGCTGGGGATAAATGGTGTTTGTGTGCCGCCCGTTGGAAAGAAGCCTACGATGCAGGTGTCGCCCCACCCGTTGTGTTGGAAGCAACGCACGAAAAAGCCTTAGAATATGCTACATTAGAAGAATTAAAAGGGGTTGTAAAATAATTAACACAGCCTTAACATTCCCGTAACGTGATTTTTTTCATGGATTTATAGTTTTGTAAAAAAACATAAATCCATGAAAAAATTATTCCTCAACCTCTCCTTTTCTTTTCTATCTCTTTTATTTACAAGTAGTTGCGACAAAAATGTAACTGAACCTGAATTCTTTGTAAACGAAGATACCGCCACTTTTGCCGAAATTGGTATGATTGATATTGGCGATGCAGGAGCCGCTGAAATCTCAACTTACGACCCTCAAACTAAGCGTTTATTTGTAGTGAACAACAGTAAAGTCAACCAAATTGATGTGATTGATTTTGCTGACCCTACCAAATTATCAGTCATTAGTTCGATAAGTTTAAGTGCTTATGGTGGTCCTGTAAATAGTTTAGCAGTATCAAATGGTAAACTTGCAGGAGCAATTGAGGCAGTTAATAAACAAGATAATGGTAAAGTTGTCATCTTTAATACCACTGATTATAAAGAAGTTAAGGTGATAACAGTGGGTGCTTTACCCGATATGATTACCTATTCGCCCGATGGTAAACTCATTATGACTGCCAACGAAGGTGAACCAAATGATGATTATACCAATGACCCAAACGGTACAATTTCGATTATTTCTGTTAATGATAATTATGCCGTTACGACCTTAGATTTTGCTTCATTTACTAATCAGCAAGCGGCATTAACGGCAAAAGGATTTCGAGTTTTTGGATTGAAAGCGAGCATGGCACAAGATATTGAACCTGAGTACATTACTATCTCAGAAGATTCAAAAACGGCTTGGGTAACGCTCCAAGAAAATAATGCAATTGCCAAAATTAATCTTGAAACCAAATCAATTACAAGCATTTTGCCACTTGGTTTCAAGGATTACAATTCAGATGTAAATAGTGCGGATTTGAGCGACAAAGACAACACCATGACTTTGGGGAAATGGAACAATGTGCGAGGAATGTATCAACCCGATGCTATTGCAGTTTTGGAAAGTGGTGGAATTCCTTATTTATTCACTGCCAACGAAGGCGATGCCAGAGAATACAAAGCATTTGCTGAAATAAAAAGAGTGAGTACGTTAAAATTAGATCCAACGGCTTTTCCAGATGCGACTTTCAAAACAGAGGCAAAAGCGGGCAGATTGAACGTAACAACCACTTTGGGCGACCCAGACGGTGACGGTGACTACGACTTTTTGTACTCATTGGGTTCTCGTTCATTCAGCGTTTGGAATGGCAATGATGGAGCATTAGTTTTTGACAGTAAAAATGAATTAGATACAAAAGCCATTGCCGAGAAAATCTATGACGATGCCCGTAGTGATGATAAATCTGTTGAACCAGAAGGGGTTGCCATTGGAACAATTGGAAGAAAAAAAGTAGCATTCGTAGGCATGGAAAGAGCCGATGGACTTGCCGTTTATGACGTTACAGACCCTAAGAACCCAGTATTTTTGCAAATATTAAAAACAGGAGATGCACCCGAAGGCGTACTTTTTATTCCTGCAAAAAATAGCCCTACGTTAAAAAGTTTGGTAATTGTGAGTAGCGAAGGAGATGGTGTAATTAAAGTTTACCAACCAAAAACAATTTAGTATTACTGATAATCTTTTCCAAAATAAAAATCCATGCAAATAGCTTGCATGGATTTTTTACTTTTATGCGTTTAATTTTAAACCCATTCTATCAACTTTGTGTTTCAATCTATATAAACCGTAATAATCATGTTAGGCTATCGTTTTTCAGAATTTATACCCTCCGAACAGGAAGATGGCAAAAAAGCCAAGTTCGACCAATTGCTTGATATTTTCAATCAATTAATTACCATGACAGCGGGCAATGTCTCCGAGGCTTTGTCGTGGATTACGCAATTAGATAAGCAATATAACCTCACGGATGAATCTTACGGAATTGCTGATTTTATTCAAGATTTGAAGGATAAGGGTTACATCCGTGAAGAAAAAAACGAAGATGGACAAGGGCAACAAGTTCTCACGGCAAAGGGCGAGCAATCAATTCGCAAGCAATCTTTGGATGAAATTTTCGGTAAATTAAAGAAAACCAATAATTCTGGTAATCACCGCACACCTTATCAAGGCATGGGCGATGAGAATAATACCGACCGTCGAGAATTTCAATTTGGGGATTCGATGGAGCAAATTGCCATGACCGAATCTATCCGTAACGCCCAGATTAACAACGGTGTAGAGAATTTTATGCTTACGGAGAATGACCTCGAAATCATGGATAAGGAGTATAAAGCTCAAACTTCCACGGTCTTGATGATTGATATTTCGCACTCCATGATTCTTTACGGGGAAGACAGAATTACGCCCGCCAAAAAGGTTGCAATGGCAATGGCGGAATTGATTATGACCAAATATCCAAAAGATACGTTGGACGTGATTGTTTTCGGAAATGATGCTTGGCAGATTCAGGTGCGTGATTTACCTTATTTGGAAGTTGGTCCTTACCATACCAATACAGTCGCAGGATTAGAATTAGCAATGGATTTATTGAGAAGACGTAAGAATAAAAATAAGCAAATTTTTATGATTACCGACGGCAAACCGACTTGTTTGAAAGAAGGAATCAAATATTATAAAAACTCGTTTGGCTTAGATAAAAAGATTCTGAACAAGACTTTAACGTTGGCGGCACAATGTCGAAGATTGAAAATTCCAGTGACGACTTTTATGATTGCCAGAGATCAATATTTGAAAGAATTTGTTCAAGAATTTACTAAAATCAATAACGGGCGAGCCTATTATTCATCGTTGAAAGGACTTGGGGAGTTTATTTTTGAAGATTATGAGAATAATCGAAAAAAGGATGTGAGGTAATTTGAGCATTTGAAAATGTGCTAAACTTGAGGGTTATTTTCTAAATTGCATTTTCGTGAAAACAAGAACAATATGACAGCTTTCGTTTCAGCACAAGACCAAATCGCTTCGTTTATGGCAGATGTCATGCCACAACAAATATTATCTTTCAAATTCTCGAAAGACCTTCAACGTCGTATTCAAGTATTGACGGACATGAAGAAAACTGGAACCATAACCAATTTAGAGGCTGAAGAGTTAGAGAAATATCTGAATTATGATTTATTAATTGGTTTAGCAAAAGCTCGTGCCTACCAACTCGTTTCTATATGATTCGCATTTCTGACAAATTACGCCAACAAGTGGCTAAAAATGCCAATTATACCTGTGAATATTATTTAACATCCGAGTTTTTTTTAGCAACTACTTTTCATATTGACCACATAAGAAGCATAAAATACGGAGGCAAAACGATACTCCAAAATCTTGCTTATGCTTGTCCACATTGTAATCAAAGTAAAGGCTCAAACATTGCTTCATATACAAATGAGGACGAATTAGTTAGACTCTTTAATCCAAGAAATGATATTTGGGACGAACATTTTAAGGTTATAAAAAGTGGAATTATTACTCCCATTTCTTCAATCGGAGAAGTCATAGTAAACACATTATCTTTTAATCAACTTGAACGTATTATTTTCAGGAAATCTTTGATTGAAATTGGGGTAATTAACTCGTAAACACCCTGTCATATCAAGATTTATTATCTATTCAAATAACAAAAAATGCAATACAAAAATCTAAAATCAAGCGATCTTTTAAAAATCAATACGCTTAGTGCGTTGAAAGCATCTGGGTATCAACCCAAAACAATTAAGGACGAATTAAGAGAAAATCTTATCGTAAAAATTAAAAATAAAGAGAAAGTTTTTGAAGGAATTTGGGGATTTGAAGATACCGTAATTCCTGATATTGAA
>JAYUIP010000879.1:0-1372 GCA_043765945.1 Arcicella sp. | reverse complement strand
ATTCGTAAGGAATATTGACGTAAATGGGCGTGCCATATCCCGAAAATTCCCAGTTGGAAGGCACTTTAAAATTATCCCAACGAGTATCATCGAAGTTTTCCTCAAAGAAATTAGCGGGTTTCAGCGAAGGTTTTGGCACCCATTTGAATTTCCAAGTACCATTGAGCGAAAGGAAATTTTTGGAAGTAGTACGATTACCAGCCATCGCCAATTCACGATTTTCAAAGGCAAAGGCACTCGCACGGGCGGGCAGGCGGTTTACTTCGGTGATGTAAGGGTCGAGCCACTCGGGCTTTGTGGGGGTGTTTTGAGATTGCGACAAAGCTGAAAGACTTATTAGACTGGCAGCGAGAAAGGTTAATTTTTTATTCATAAATTATTTAGAAAATTGTGTTATAAAATTCTTCAATGTCTTGAAAGTCAAAGATATGAAAGTTAAAGATTATTTGTTGCAATTTTGTTTTGAATAAGTACGGTTATAAAACAAGTTCATAATTTCTTCTTCCTAAACTATTAATTATCAAACCTTTCCATTAATTTTGCAGTCCCAAAATCGAAGCAAATGGTACTTTCGAGATTGGTTCATATTTAATGTACCAAACCAATGAATCAAAAAATCAGAATTAAATTGAAGTCATTTGACCACACTTTGGTGGACAAATCGGCTGAGAAAATCGTTAAGGCGGTAATCGCTACGGGTGCAGTTGTTTCAGGACCAATTCCTTTGCCTACGAAAGTGGAAAAATTCACCGTATTACGTTCACCACACGTGAACAAAAAAGCTCGTGAGCAATTCCAATTGTGTACTTACAAGCGTCTAATCGACATTTTCTCTTCATCTCCTAAAACAGTTGATGCGTTGATGAAATTAGAATTACCTTCGGGTGTTGATGTTGAAATCAAGGTGTAATTTTCCTTGTTTAGACAATAAAAAGTCCCTTTCATTGATTTGAAAGGGACTTTTTTGTTATTATAGCTCGAATACTGTGGCTCGGAATAGCATTTCGAGAGCGGATGATAATCGGACTCCGCTCTCGGAGTGCTACTTAGAGTTACAGTGAAATCATTTCATCTTATAGGCGGGATGCGTTCTCATATATTCATCAAAAGAAAATTTACCTGAACCAACAATCCAAAAAACAATCAACAACACAAACACCATCAAAGACAACCAAAGTTCTGAATTAACAAACGTGAAACCGTTACGAATATTCGTAAAAAAAACCGCCACAAACAAAATCGGAACTTGAAATGCCGATGCCAAGCGGGTCAAGCAACCCAAAGCAATTAATAACCCACCAACTAAATGGGCAAATGCCACGTAATGGACTGCCACATAGGAGAAAGCATTAAAATGTAGTCCCTCCGTCAA
>JAYUIP010000878.1:0-4162 GCA_043765945.1 Arcicella sp. | reverse complement strand
ACAGTGTTAGATGTCTTTTAGATTAACATTCGTTAATCTAAAAACTTAACATGAAAGAACTCCTTATTTTACTATTTATGTCTTTGACTTTTAATACTTTAAGTCAATCAAAAATTGATGTAAAAAAGCAATTCTCTTTAGCTGCTCAACAATATGGAGGAATGTTGAAATTGCATCAAGATATTACCAAAACGCCTCAATCATCTTTACCAAACGGTTTACCGAGAGATATGCCGACAGAGTGGTGGTGTAGTGGATTTTTTGGTGGTTCATTGTGGTATTTATTTGAACAGACCAAAGACCCTCAATTAAAATTTGCCGCTGAAAAATGGACAATGGCAATTGAAAAAGAACAATACAACACTCGCACGCATGACTTGGGATTTATGTTATATTGTCCTTTTGGAAATGGCTATCGCCTTACGCAAAACCCTGATTATAAGAAGATTATGCTGGAAGGAGCAAAATCTTTGGCAACTCGTTTTAATCCAAAATATGGGGTAATTAAATCGTGGGATAAGCATGAAGGCTATGAGTATCCCGTGATTATTGACAACATGATGAACCTTGAATTTCTGTTCTGGGCGGCTCGTGAATCGGGTGATAAATCGTTTTACAACATCAGTATTGCTCATGCTGATAGTACCTTAAAAAACCATTTCAGACCCGATGGAAGTTCCTATCATGTGATTTGTTACGTTGAGGGTGGGAAAATTTTACGAAAAAAGACGCATCAAGGTTATGCCGACGAATCCGCTTGGGCGAGAGGACAGGCTTGGGCGTTATATGGCTACACAGTCATGTATCGTGAAACTAAATTGAAACGTTATTTAGAGCAAGCGGAAAAGATTGCCAAATTTTACTTAAATCATCCTAATTTACCAAAAGATAAAATTCCATATTGGGACTTCAACGCACCCAACATTCCGAATGAGGAACGGGATGCTTCAGCGGGGGCAATTACGGCTTCGGCTTTGTTGGAATTATCAAAAATTGTGGGTGGAAAGAAAGGACAAGAATATTTCAAAAATGCCGAAAAAATGCTTGTGAGTCTATCCAGTGATGCTTATACGGCAAAAATTGGTACTAACAATAACTTTATTTTAATGCACAGTACGGGACACAGACCTCAAAATTCGGAAGTTGATTTGCCTTTGGTATATGCCGATTATTATTATTTGGAGGGGCTTTCGAGGTATCAGGCTTTGGTTAAATAAAGCGGTAGTGGCGTATCGCATACGCTCATTTATCCGAGGGCGTATCCGATACGCCACTACCCAAAACAAAACCCTTGCACACAAGGTCACATAGTAAATTTTACAGAATTAATTATCTTTATCCTTTATTTTAAGACTAATTTTATAAACATATTCACCCCAAAACGACCTTTCCTCATGAAACGGATTCTTTCGTTATTTCTAATATTATTTTGTGTTGGAAATACCATTCTTCAAGCTCAAAATCCTAATCCTTTGCAGGGTAAGCGGGTTTTAATTTTTTCTAAAACCGCTGGCTATCGCCATAGTTCCATTCCATTTTGTACAAAAGCCATTCAAGATATGGGTAAAGCCAACGGTTTTGAGGTTGATACAACTGAAAATGGGGCAAGGTTTAATGAAGAAAATCTTAAAAAATATAAGGTTGTCGTTTTCAATAGTACGACTGGCAACGTCCTGACCGAACCGCAACAAATTGTTTTTGAACGTTACATTCAAGCAGGTGGGGCATTTATGGGTGTTCATGCTGCTTCGGATACGGAATATGATTGGGCTTGGTATGGAAAATTAGTGGGCGGATATTTTACAAATCATCCCGGAAAAAATGCCTCAAATGTGCAGAGTGGTAAGTTTATCATAAGAGACAAAACGCATATTTCAACCAATTTCATGCCTGATTCTGTGATTCGTAAAGATGAATTTTACGCTTTCAAGAATTTTAATCCTGATGTGAAAGTGCTGTTTACAGTTGATGAAAAATCGTATAAAGAAGGAACCATGGGCGATTTTCACCCAATGGCTTGGTATCATGAATACGATGGTGGACGTTCTTTTTATACGAATTGGGGACATACCAACGAGACTTTTTCAGAAGAAATTCCTTTGAAACACATTTTAGGCGGTTTGCAATGGGCAGCGGGCGGTCCGGCTTTGAATTACTCAAAAGTGAAAAGCCAATTACCCCCCGATGAAAATCGTTTTATTCGTACTGTTTTGACAGAAAAATTAGATGAACCTACTGAATTAACGGTTTTGGATAACGGTAAAGTGCTTTTTATCCAAAGAAAAGGCTTGATGAAAGTTTTTGATCCTACGAAAAAAACGACAAAGGTTGTTGCTGATTTGAACGTCTTTACGGGTAATGAATACGGATTGATGGGCTTGAATATTGATCCAAAATACAATCAAAATCACTGGGTTTATTTGTTCTATTCTCCCCACAGTGGACAACCCGATACGGCTCAACGTCTTTCGAGATTTGTGTATGACGATGTGAAAGATACCTTGGTAATGTCTTCCGAAAAAATCGTTTTGCGTGTACCCGTAAAGAGAACGGGCTGTTGCCACACGGGCGGTTCAATTGATTGGGATGCCCAAGGAAACCTGTTTTTATCAACGGGTGATGATACAAATCCTTTCAACTCAGACGGTTACGGACCGATTGATAACAAAGAGGGTCGCTCGGGTTGGGATGCTCGTTATACTTCTTCCAATACCAACGATTTGAGAGGTAAAATTATGAGAATCAAGCCTTTGGATGATGGGACTTATGAGATTCCAGCAGGGAATTTATTTCCACAAAGCCCCCTAACCCCCAGAGGGGGAACAAAATCGGACTCGAAAGTTCCCCCTTTGGGGGCGGAAGGGGCTTCGCTTACTCGTCCCGAAATCTACGTGATGGGGAACCGTAATCCTTACCGTATTTCGGTGGATAAAAGAACGGGGTTTTTATATTGGGGAGAAGTAGGTCCAGATGCGGGTGAAAATTCGGATAAATATGGTCCTCGTGGACACGATGAAGTGAACCAAGCTCGCAAGGCGGGCTATTTTGGTTGGCCCCTTTTTGTGGCAGATAATAGAGCCTATAATCAAAGGGATTTCAAGAAGGATAGTACTTGGGCGAAGTTTGACCCAATGCACCCCATCAATGATTCTCCGCACAATACGGGTTTACGTGAATTGCCTCCTGCCCAAAAAGCCTTCATTTATTATCCCTACAAAGAATCGCCCGAATTTGGCGACATCGTGGGCAAAGGCGGACGTAATGCAATGGCGGGACCCGTGTATTATGCAGGAGATTATGATGTTAATTCAAAAGTGAAATTTCCATCGTATTTAGAAGGTAAATTTTTCGCTTATGACTGGATGCGTGATTGGATAAATTTGGTAACGATGAAACCCAATGGAGATTTTGTTTCGATGGAAAGATTTTTACCAAACACAAAATTTAGCCACCCGATGGATATGCAATTTGCCAAAGATGGTTCGTTATATATGTTGGAATATGGGCAGAATTGGTTTGCTCAAAATGATGATGCACGTTTAACACGGATTACCTTTAATGCGGGTAACAGAGTTCCAGAAGTAATGGCTTCGACGGATAAAAAAGCGGGTGCATTACCCTTGAAAGTGGCTTTTTCTTCGGAAGGAACGAATGACCCTGACGGTGATAAATTGACCTACGAATGGACATTTGCGAAGGGTTTGCCCAAGAGTAATTTGCCAAATCCAACCTTTACATTTGCCAAAGCGGGAGTTTATATGCCCACTTTAAAAGTGAAGGATGCGGCGGGTAATGTTACCGAAAAAACCGTTGAAATTAAGGTTGGAAACGAAGTACCAAAAGTAGATTTGGCGATAAAAGGCAATAAATCTTTTTACTGGAATGATAACAAAGTGGTTTACGAAGTGAAGGTTTCGGATAAGGAAGATGGTTCGTTGGAAAACAAGAAAATCAAGGATGAAGATGTGCAGGTAAACATTGATTATTTGGAAGGATTTGATAAAACCATCATCGCCCAAGGACATCAAGCAAACATGACTGTTTCGTCTGGAAAACGCTTAATTGAGCTTTCTGACTGCAAATCTTGCCATTCGGTTGACCAAAAATCTATTGGACCAAATTATAAAGAAGTTGCCAAAAAATACAAAGGGCAATTTATGAT
>JAYUIP010000877.1:0-1375 GCA_043765945.1 Arcicella sp. | reverse complement strand
ACGGAGCAATATGATATGGTTTCGTTGTTGATTGGCGTTAATAATCAATATCGTGGACAAAGCCCTGACACTTACCGAGTTGAGTTTAGAATTTTACTTAATACCAGTATAAAATTTGCTAAAAATGATGCGAAGAAAGTAATCGTTTTATCCACTCCAGATTGGGGAAAATCGCCTTTTGCAAAAGGTCAAGATATTCAGAAAATTACCTCTGAAATTGATGTGTTTAACAATATTGCGAAGGAGGAATGTAAGAAATTGAATATCGTTTTTATTGATATTACAGAAATTACACGCAAAAATACGGATGCTTCAGTGTTTGCTTCGGATGGATTACATTACTCTGGGAAAATGCACAGGCTTTGGGCGACGGAGGCTTTGGGAATGGCTGGCGATATTTTGAAATAATGATAATATGTTAGTGTAATTCTGTCTGAATTAGGATTCGTAGGATTAATGGATTTTAGGATTAAAGTTTGGTTGAAAATAATTCTGGTAATCCTTTAATCTGACGAATCCAAATTCAGACAAAAGTGCTAAATTGTACTAAAATTCAATAAACGTAATAATGCAAAAAATAAACATTGACCAAGCCACCCAAATTCGTCAAGGCGAAGAACTAAATCGTGAGATTCTGGATGATTATTTAAAATCACAAATACCTGATTTTGAGAATACTATAGAAATAAATCAATTTTCGGGAGGATATTCTAACCTGACTTATTTGGTAAAAACTACTTCCAAAGAATACGTTTTACGTCGTCCGCCTTTTGGAGCGAATATTAAATCTGCCCACGATATGGGACGTGAATATAAGGTTTTGTCGTTGCTGAAACCGCATTATCCGAAAGTACCACAACCAATTATTTTCTGTGAGGATGAGTCTGTGATGGGCTGTCAGTTCTATATGATGGAACGGGTAAAAGGTGTAATTTTCAGAGGAAAAGATGCTGCCAAACTCCAAATCCCAGAACAGCAAATGCGACAACTATCTGAAAATGTGATAGATAATTTAGCGGATTTACATTTATTAGATATTGAAAAAACGGGTTTAATTAGCCTCGGAAAACCCGATGGCTACGTCCTCCGACAAGTGGAAGGGTGGATTGGAAGATACGAAAAATCGCAGACTGACGACACCCCTGCGATGGTGCAAACTGCCGATTGGTTACGTTCAAATATGCCTCGAAAACAGCCTCCTGCGTTTTTGCATAATGATTATAAATATGATAATGTTTTACTGAACCCAGACGATTTAACGGAGATTTTAGGCGTGTTAGATTGGGAAATGTCCACCGTTGGCGACCCACTGATGGACTTAGGTGCGAGCCTTGCTTACTGGTGTGAATCAGGTGATGGAGATTTTCTTAAATCG
>JAYUIP010000876.1:0-1376 GCA_043765945.1 Arcicella sp. | reverse complement strand
TTCTCCAAACAACCCGAAATTTTGGAATATCTTAAAGATTGTATTCGTAAAAATAATCTTGAACCGCATCTTCATCTGAATACCGAAATTTTTAAGGTAATTTTTAATGAATTCGAAGGTTTTTATACCATTACAGATTCACACGGAAAGCAGACGACTGCCCGAATGGTTGTGGCGGGTTTAGGTCCTTTAAATCGCCCTCAAATTCCTGATTTTGAGGGACTTAGTAATTTTAAAGGAGAAATTTTTCATTCCTCAAATTGGAATCATCATTACGATTTGACGGGAAAAAGGGTGGCGGTTATTGGTACGGGAGCGAGTGCTATTCAGTTTGTTCCAGAGATTGTGGATAAGGTGAGTAAATTATATCTTTTTCAAAGAAATGCACCGTGGGTAATCCCAAAACCTGATAGTGAATTCTCAGGTTTTTCCAAGTCATTATTTTCAAAATTACCAATTATCAGAAAGGCTTACCGAGGATTTTTATACCAATTAAATGAGTTTATTGGATTGAGTTTTATTGGTAATGAAACCGTCAAGAAAATTGCACAATTCCAAGCGGAACAACATTTGAAAAGCCAAGTGAAAGACGATGAATTACGAAAGAAATTAATCCCAAATTACCGAATCGGTTGCAAGCGAATTTTAGTTTCTGATAATTACTATCCAGCCTTACAAAAGCCACAGGTTGAAGTATTTACAAACAAAATTAATACTATTACTGAACATGGAATCGTTGCAAATGATGGATTAGAAAAAGAAGTAGATGTGATTATTTTTGGCACGGGTTTTTACGTTGCAGAATATCCAGAACAGTTCATTAAAAATTATACTATTCAAGGATTGAACGGTCAGAATTTATTTCAGAAGTGGACAAAAGAAGGCTTTGAGGCGTATAAAGGAACAACGATAAATGGCTTCCCGAACCTGATGTTTGTGTTGGGTCCAAATACAGGTTTGGGGCATAATACGGTCGTGGATATTATGGAATCTCAAATAACTTATATCATGGATTATTACGAGAAATTACTAAAAAAATCGCCCAAGACTTATCTGAATATCAAATCAGAAGTTCAGAAATCCTACAATGAAAAACTGCAATTGATGTTCAAAAATACTGCTTGGGCATCGGGTTGTGGAAGTTATTACATGAATTCGGAAGGGAAAAACACAACGCTTTATCCAAGATTAAACACTGAATTCAGAAAGCAAACTTTGCGGGTGGATTTGGAAGAATATGAAGTTTTGGTTGGAAATTGATTAGACCACGGATAACGCAGGATTTACACAGATTAAAATTAAAGAAATCCGTGTAAATCCGTTAAATCTGTATCATCCGTGGTCTAATATAAGTCTCAAAATCGCCACACAAAACC
>JAYUIP010000875.1:0-1379 GCA_043765945.1 Arcicella sp. | reverse complement strand
ATTTGCAAAAGTGGCTCAACGTTGGTGTTCCAATAGCGATTGAAATGTTTTTCGCTCGTATAATCAATCACCAAACCCTGCCATTTTCCGCTCGAAGTAGAAACCTCTCTACCCGTTGGGGCGTACCCAAATCGTATGATTGTCCAATCTCCCGTGGGGGCGTTCCAGTCCAAAACGTCTCCTTTAAACTTGTCTGAAACGTCCAAAACTTGTTCTAATTTTGCATCTTCTTCTCCATCCGTAGCAATGGTATCGGTTAAAAGCGGACGAGTCTCTGGCACCGACCAACCCACTTCTTTACTGGCAGATTTACTTTCAAAATCCCTGATTTTAAGACGATTAGCAAAAATTTTGGTGGGAATTGCCAACACTGCAATATCTTGGTAAAAGCCCTCGTGTCCTTTGGGTTGAGCCAAAACTTGTTGAATCCTATTGCCCCCTTTGATGTTTATTTCCGAAAAAACTACTTGCTTTGCCGCTTCGGCGGGGGTAATATCGGGACCACCTAAATTCCAACCACTTTGGATACTCAATGACATCACCAAACCCAATCGGTCGGCTTCGTTGATGGCGTGCAAATATAGTTCTCGCCAAGCGGGTGAACCCCATAAAGGTCCTTCGGGAACATCACCGTTGCCCCGTTGGTTTTGTCCGCCAGCATCAAAAATACAAGCCCCACTGAACCCTTTGGCTTTCATTTCTTCCAAATCTTGGGTGATTGCCTCTTTGGTAACGTTGCCATTGAGCCACCACCACCAACAGCGAATGCCGTATTGTGAAGGTGGGTTTTGGAAAGTCTTATCAGAAATTTGGGCGGTTGCGGTTTGGTAAAAGAATACGAAGAATAAGATTTTGATGGTTAATTTCATAGTTTAGGATTTATTGAGGAATTGGGGAAGTGTCTTCGGATTAGGCATCCCCCTCCAAGCGTTACGGCTTACGAAATTATTTACTATTGGGCGAAATTAAGGTTAGGCTTCTCCGAAGCCTATAATCTGAGATCATTTTTACATTACTACAAAGGTTAAATTTCTCCGAAATTATGCCAAATACTACCTCGGAGAGGTTAAATCTTTGTAGAAAATAGTAAAAGTGCTGTGGTAAACTTCGGAGAAGTTCAACCTTAAAATCTTCCGCCAAATTGTGCATATTTCCGTTAAAACAAGCCCTTGCGAGGGTTAAACTATTTCGTAATCTGCGTTTCCCTAAATGGATAAGGAAATTTCAAATTTATGGTAACGTAAGCGTTCGGCAAGATATAACTTTTTGATGCTTTCTCGGCTACTGCGTGGGCAGTCATCACCGCAACCGCTTGACCAGTTCTGACTAAATCGAACCAACGATGATTCTCAAAAGCTAATTCGACTCTACGTTCTTGG
>JAYUIP010000874.1:0-4180 GCA_043765945.1 Arcicella sp. | reverse complement strand
CGTTGAACTAAATCCTGGACCCGACCATAAGTAAGATTTTCCTCCTACGGTTGGACTTCCTTGCAAGGTTAACGTAAACGTAATTGGCTGATTCTCACAGTACTTAACTTTGTCAGTTACCAATGATGTTACTACCACCGCTGGACAATTTACTCCTGCATCTACCGTCGTAATGATTGTGCCAGGTGTACTGATAACGATTGGGGCTGTTTTGCCTTCTGCGTCTGCATCACTGTCTTTACCATCATTGTCTGTTGCATTCGCTGGACTAAATACATTACCTGCTGGCAACGTTGATTTAACGAATACAACTGTGTATGTACCTGTGCCTAAACTGTCAAATTTATAAGCACCGCTTGCATTTGTTGTAGTAGTTGCTAAAATATTACCTAAACCATCTAATAAATTAACTTTTACATCACCTACACCAATTTCATCTGCATCTTGGATTCCGTCTCTGTTCTTATCAGCAAATACTAAATCTCCAATTGAACTTGGTTTGAATAAGCCGAAGTCAACCGTTAAGTTAGAATTGTTATCCGAATCTCCGTCCGTTGTTGGCTCACCGAAGTTTGTCAACGTGATTGGTTTCGATTGGATGATTTGCGTTGTTCCAACGGTCGTTCCATTATCATCACCGTTTACGTTATCATCTGGATCAATTGCTGGCTCGTTAGGTCCTTTCGCTTTTCCGTTGATTCCCGTTGATGAAATATATCCCGTTGGAGCAGTAATTTGAACAATGTAATTACCTGGTTCAAGATTACCGAATGAATACAAACCATCTGCTTTTGTGATTTGTGAAGTAGCTGCCGATGCTCCCAACGTTCCATCTGGATTCGCTTTGAACAACTCAACTTTCACCGCTGCAATTGCTAACTCACCTATATCAAATGTTCCGTTGTTATTTTTATCGTCAAATACTAAATCTCCTAACTTCAAGCAATTTGCAACTTCTACCTTAGTCGTGGCAATGGCAGTACATCCGTTGGCATCTTTGACACCGACCGTGTAAACTCCTGTGTTAGCAGTCGTCGTTACTGGAATGCTTGGCTCTCTCACAGTTGAACCAGAGAATGAACCTTTGGCAGTCCATGAATAACTTCCACCTACGTATTCGGTTACTGATAACTTCAATTCATTACCCGTACAGATTGGCGTATTGCTACTGGCTGTTGGTGTTGGTAAAATGTTCACCTTCACGCTGGTAGTTGCCATTGCCGTGCATCCTCCGTTTGTATCCGTAATAATTACCGTGTAAACTCCTCCATTAAGTGTAGTTGCCTTCGCAATCACTGGATTTTGAACGGTGCTACTAAACGCTGGTGTTCCTGGTCCTGACCAGGAATAAGTCTTTACTGCATTGCCCGTTGTTGTTCCCGTAAAGTCTGGGGTTGATGTCAGTTTAATTGAATCATTCACACAAACGATAGCACCTTTGGCAGTTACCGATGGATTAACTAAAATCGTTACGCTTACTGTTGCTGTTGCAGTACATTTCGAACCGTTTGTTACTGTTAAAGTATAAACGCCTCTATTATCTCCGAGGGCATTAGCAATGCTTGGATTTTGTTCTGTTCGGTTAAATCCTGGTCCCGTCCATACAAATGTTGCTCCTGTTGTTCCTGTTCCTATAAACTTAATGGTTAAACCAGTACAAACCGTGTTATCTTCTACACTTGCCGTTGCCGTTGGATTGTCATTCACAACTAATGTTACTGACTTACGATTTGGCTCCAAGGTCTCACAGAATGCTCCCGTTTTCGATTTACAACTTACATAATAATTGTAAGTTCCAACCGCTGGTGAAATGTTTGTGATACTTCCTGTGTAAGGTGTTTTTGCGTCACCAAAATACCAAACTGGATTTGCCCCTGAACCACAATTAGCACTCAAACTTACTGACTCACCCAAACAAATTATACCTTTTGACAATGCAGGCGTAACTGCTACTGGAATAGCATCCACTATTATCGTCACAATCACTTTCTTATCTCCAAAGGTTTCGCAAAGCGTTGATGTGTTTTTACATACACCTGAATAAACATACGTTCCAACTGGACCTGGATTGAAGTTCTGTGTTACTAATAACTCCGTCGTGCCTTTGTACCATTTGATAGTTTCACCTACTCCACATTTACCCGCTAAACTTAAACTCTCGCCGTCACAAATGTTACTACTCTTGGTGGTTTCCGTTGGTGCGGCTGGACGAGTATTTACAATTACTGTGGCTGTGGCAATTGCTGTACAATTTTCACCCGTTTTAACGATTAATTGATAGATACCTGCATCACTCAATTTCGCTGAATCCGTAACCATCGGCTCAGCTAATGATGAAGTAAATGTACCCGTTCCTGCTGGTGTTCTTGACCAAGCATAAGTTCCATTTCCTTCCGCTTTCAGCGTGATTGGTTCACCTTGACAAACCGTTATCCCCGTAGCTTTCGCTGATGGATTTGGATTAACCGTTACAGTTACTGCCGCCGTTGCTGTTGCTAAACAAATACTGTTGGCAGTTACGGTTACTTTGTAAACTCCTGTGTTACCTGTTACTGCATTAGCAATACTTACATTGGCAGTAGTTGCTGGGGCAAACCCTGCTGGTCCTTCCCACAAGTATGCTTTCACGCCAGGCGTTGTGCTTACCGTAGATTTCAGTAAGATTGTTTCGCCTACACACACTTTTGGTGTTGTCGTGGTGGCTGCAACCGTTGGTAATGGACATTGAATACCTGCATCAATCGTCAAATTCTTCTCACCAGCTCCTAAAATAATTGGGTCAGAATTACCGCTTCCTGCATCAGCATCACTGTCTGTTGCATCTGAACCTTGGTTTTTCGTTGTGAATTGTTTGTTATCTGGTAAAGATGTTTTATCAAATACAACTACATAAGTCTCTGGTTTTAAGTTATCGAATAAATACTTACCATTACCGTCCGTTGTAGTAGTTGCTACTGGAATCGTTGAACTTGATGAGTCATAAAGATTAACTTTAATGCCTACCATGCCTGGTTCAGTACCACCTTGTTGTCCGTTTCTATCCAAATCTTCAAACACTAAATCTCCAATTGAACTTGGTTTGAATAAACCGAAGTCAACCGTTAAGTTTCCATTGCTATCATCTCCATCCGTTGTTGGTTCAGTCAAGTTGCTTAACGTAACATACTGACTACGAACCGTTTGACCCGTTACCGTATTTCCGTTATCATCATTATTTACATCTTTCGTAGCTCCTAATTCTGGACTTACGCCTGGTTGTTCGAATGGTCCAGTAGCTGAACCGTTCTTACCCGTTGATGATTTGTAACCCGCTGGGGCTTCAATTTCAACGATGTAACTATCTGGATCTAAGCCTCCAAAAGAATAAGTACCAAATAAAATTCCCACAATAGAAGACGTAGTTGTCGAAGCAATTGAGGCTCCGTCTGGCACGTTATCTTTGTTGCTATCTCTGTATAATTTAACCGCTACTCCACCGATTCCAGCCTCGTCAGCATCGAATGTTCCGTTGTTATTTTTATCATCAAATACTAAATCACCTAATTTCAAACACTTCTGAATGGTTACTGTTGTCGTTGCCGTGGCAGTACATCCACTGATGTTTTCAACCGTCACGGTGTATGTTCCTTTCTGGATTTCGTCATTCGTTACGGTAATGATTGGTTCCGCTAAGGTCTTGTCGAAAACTACACCCGCTGGACCTTGCCACAAATATTTCACGCCACCCGTTGCTTTCAATTTCAATTCTGCACCCGTACAAACTGGCGAGTTATTACTTGCCGTTGCCGTTGGTAAAGCATAAACCGTTACACTGGTCGTTGCTAAGGCAGTACATAAATTTGAATCCGTTACCAATACTCTAAATACACCATTGCGATCTACACCAGCATTTGTAATGCTTGGATTCTGAGTTGTTGGTTTAAACTCAGGACTTCCAACGCCCGACCATTCATAACTGGCAATGGTACTTCCCGTTTCTGGGGTCGTTGTATTTGCAACAAAGTTCACCGTTCCACCCGCACAAACTGCCGTTGGTGTTACAATTGATACCGTTGGGTTTGCTAAGATTTTTACGCTTATCGTTGAAGTTGCAGAACAACTGTTTCCGTCTGAAACTGTCAATGTATAAACGCCCTCGTATGCTTTAATAGCATTTGGAATTGATACATTTTGAGCCGTT
>JAYUIP010000873.1:0-1382 GCA_043765945.1 Arcicella sp. | reverse complement strand
CAATTTCCACTTTTTTCTGAACCAAAATCTCACCACTATCAATGCCTTCGTCCACAAAGAAAATTGAAACGCCCGTGTATTTTTCATTGTTTTTTATTACCCAAAAAGAAGGCATCAATCCACGATATTTTGGTAATAAAGCGGTGTGTAAATTCAAACAACCCTTCGGAGCAAGGTTAATCAAAGGCAACTTAAATATCTGATTACCAGCAATTGAGATTAATAAATCGGGTGTGTAAGCCCTCAATCTATCCAAGTTTTCAGCCTTATTGATGTTACCCTCAATCTCTACCAAAGGCACATGATGTTTCGCTAAAATATTCTTTACTTTTTTAGTAGAATTCAATTTTGAGAGTACAAATTTTACCCCATAATTCACAAAAAAACCAAAGCCAAATATGTCGTAAGTTTTCTTTAATTTATCCGTAAAAGATTCCCGCTTTCCAAAAGGCGAGACATCAAAAACCACCGTAGCCACCACCTCCGAATGCGAGGGTAAATTTTTAATCAAATAATTAATATTCTGAGCCAAATAAAATGGGTCATCTTGGGTAAGCAAAATTATACGCATATTAGTAACACAAACATTCCTGTTCGTAATTTTAAACACTTTAATTGATTTATGGATTTGCAAATTTTATGACTTTAAAAACAACTGACCAATCTTCGCAATTGGTTTCATCCAAAGTGTGTACCAATGAGGTTTTAAATCATTTATTTTCCAAGCTCGACGGTCTTCCATATTTGCCCGATAGCGATGTTTCCAAGAGGCTGTACTCGTTCCTCCATTTCGCATCGTCATCACCACTTCTGGAAGATATTTTGCCGTTAGATTATTTTTATACAACATCCTCAGCATCAACTCATAATCTCCCGAACAAGTGAAATCTGTGATATAATAACCAAATGTTGAAAAAGCCGATTTCTTCAAATAAAACGATAAGTGTGGGGGCATCCAACCCTTCAACCAATTCTCCCGCACATACTCACCCGACCGCCAATAACGCACAATCGTTTCATCATCACCCATATTCACATATTGCTTATCGCCATAAACAGCATCCGTTTTAGCTTCTTTAAAGGTCTTGGCTATATGACCGATTACTTGTGAGTTAGGATAAAAATCATCACCGCCAATTGTACCAATAACTTCACCAGTTGCCATCTTCACACCCTTATTCAAAGCATCATAAATTCCTTCATCGGGTTCAGAAATAAACTTAATTTTATCACCAAAAGACTCCAAAATCTCAACCGTTTCATCTTTTGAAGCCCCATCAATCACGATATATTCCAAATCGTCATAATCCTGAGCGAGTACACTCTCAATGGTTTGGCGAATGGTTTTGGCACTGTTGAAAGAAACGGTAATGATGGATATT
>JAYUIP010000872.1:0-1383 GCA_043765945.1 Arcicella sp. | reverse complement strand
AAAGCCTCCACGGAATGCTCCTGACCTTGTTTTGTTAGTTTTTTGAATTTTACATTCAACGTTGCCAATTCATCTAACTTAATTTTACGGTCGGGCGAACCATCATCTTCCAAATCAAAAACTCGTTGCAAAATATCATCCCAACGCATATATTTTGGATTCCATTTGTAATTATCAATGTGGTTTTCACCTTCAAAATACGTTTCTCGGTAAACCTTTTTTTCATCTTTATCAAATTTTAACTCTACGACTTCCCAAGGGTCAAAACTTGCTGAAATTATTGGTGAGTGAGTTGCGAAAATAAGTTGACAATTTTTAGTAAAAGATTTGTATATATTAATACCATCTTTTTGAATATTAGGATATAATGAACGTTCAGGCTCATCAAAAAGAATGATGGTATTTTTAGGTTTTAGTAGATATAAAGGTAAAGCGTTTAAAATTACTTGTTTTGTCCCTGTACTCCAAAGTCCATACGGAATGTGATTACCCCAAAAATCCTCAATTTGAATAAAACCTATATCATCTCTTATTTTAAAATCTAATTCTCTTTTTACTCTTAGTTTAAATGGTTCTAATAATGGGTCTAAACAATTATCTGCAATATCATTAACTGGATTAAATTCTGTTTTTTTCCATTCTTCCAATTGTTTTACAGCCTCTACAATTGCAGACATATTATTTGATGATTTCTCTGCAATTCTTGAAATATCTTGTCTTATCTTTATTTCTTTCTCTTGATAATTTTGTATTTCTTCAAGCACCGCTTTCCAAAAATTAGAAATTTTATCTTTACTAAAATCTACTATCTCTCTTTCATCTGATTTACTTTCAGAGTCTGCGTTTAAGTCATAGTTAAGGTTAGCGGGAAAATAAATCAATTTTGAAGCATTTTCATCTTGCCAATTGTAAAAATATCTCAAAATTTTCCTCACTGTAACATCATTACCATTTAATTGAGAATTCTCCCATTCTCTTGAAAATCCAATTATATCTCTTCCCTCATCATCCAATTGAGCATTTTCGTAATGAATATTAGTACTATATTCATTTGAAAACCCAAAATTTAAATTAAAATCTACATTATTAAAAATAGCATTTAAGCCAAACTTATTTATCAAGTTTGTTTTATAACCATTTGTGAAAAGAGGTATAAGCTCTAATAAAGTTGTTTTCCCAGTTCCACTTTGTCCAATAAAGCAAATTTTATCCAGAGGCTTTCCAGCCTTTTCATGTCCTTTGGGATAAGTCAAATCAAGGGTAAAATCCTTAAATTGGTGGAAATCTTTGATATGTATTTTTGAAATTTTCATTTTTAAAATTCTTCGTGAAATAAAAAACGATAGCTATTTTTTCAAATATAAAGCTATCGTTCTGTTTTGA
>JAYUIP010000871.1:0-4194 GCA_043765945.1 Arcicella sp. | reverse complement strand
GTTGGATGATTGACGCTTCCCACAACGTAAAAGACCCTTTGGAAGACCTTTTGCAATCGGTTGAAGCCATTATGACCGCTTATGCACAGGCTCTTTTGGTGGACAGAAAAGCCTTAAAAATTGCCCAAGATGAGAACGATGTAGTACGTTGTCAAGAGATTTTGCAAGATGCCTTCCGTACAGACGTTCGTGCGATTGTGGCAGAGGCTCGTTTGCGTTCAGGAGGAGCATTAAATCCCTTGCAAGTATTTAGAAATTTGAAAGTTAGAGAGCAATTAATTGGCGAAAGAGGTGCTGTTACGATGGCTACGGGACTATAAAATTTTATGAAAACTCCAACCATCGCCATCTTTGACATTGGCAAAACCAACAAAAAGCTCTTCCTTTTCAACGAAAACTACGAAATAGTTTACGAAAAATCCACGCAATTCGATGAAATAACCGACGAAGATGGAGACCCCTGTGAGGATGTTGAATTATTGAGTAAATGGGTTTTGGATGCTTTTAATGAAATATTGCAAAATCCTGATTTTGAGGTAAAAGCTCTCAATTTTTCAACGTATGGAGCCAGCTTCGTGCATCTTAATTCAGAAGGAAAAGTGATTGCTCCGCTTTATAATTACTTGAAACCATATTCAGAAACGCTCAAAAAACAGTTCTATGATACCTACGGAGGTGAACAAGTTTTTACTCGTAAAACGGCTTCACCAGTCTTAGGAAATCTTAATTCTGGTATGGTTTTATATCGTTTAAAATACGAAAATCCAGCTTTGTTTACTCAGATTTGCTATTCTTTGCATTTACCTCAATACATTAGTTTTCTTTTTACAGGAAAATATTATAGCGACATCACCAGCATAGGTTGCCATACTAATCTGTGGGATTTTGAAAAAAATCAATACCATGAATGGGTGAAAAAGGAAGGAATTTTAGAGAAATTAGCTCCCCTGCCCCCAGAGGGGGAGTTCTGTTTGCTCCCCCTCTGGGGGCAGGGGGGCTTGGGCTTTGGCTTGCACGATAGTTCAGCCGCTTTAATTCCTTATTTAGCCACTTTCAAAGGGCAAAAATTTGTCTTGATTTCTACGGGAACTTGGTGTATTACCCTCAATCCGTTTAATCATACACCTTTAACGAATGATGAATTATTACAAGATTGTCTGGCGTATTTGCAATACACGGGCAACCCTGTGAAGGCATCACGATTGTTTGCTGGTTATGAACATGAGCAAATTATCAAGCAATTATCCGAACAATTTCAGAAGCCTTTAGATTACTACAAAACCGTAAAATTCAATCCGAAATACATCGAAATCGTTAATGATGATGAATACGAATCAGCTTATCACCAATTGATTTTGAATCTTGTAAGTAAGCAAATTACTTCCTCTAAATTGGTTTTGAATGATTCGACAGTAACAAAATTATTTGTGGACGGCGGTTTCGGGAAAAATGAAATCTTTATGAATCTGTTAGCAAAAGCCTTTCCTGAAATGGAAGTTTATGCTGCCTCAGTGGCTCAGGCAACAGCTTTGGGTGTTGCTTTGGCAATTCATGAGGATTGGAATACGAGAGAAATTTCTCAAAATTTAATTGAATTGAAAAGGTATTAGTTTTGAGATAGTTGCTTGCCTCTGGCGAGTGACGACTATTATAAGGCATCTTGCCTATTTTATATGCATCAGGCTGAAAGCCTGTTAATAGTCGTCACTCGCCAGAGGCAAGCGACTAAAATTCCAACTTTCTCGTCAATTCAAAAACCGCCTTCAAAATTCCTTCCTCAACTTCATCGAAAACCCTTCCACGGCGGTCCATTACGGCTTTTGCTACTTGATTGGCTTTTCTTAAATGATATGTTTTAAACGATTCTCCGCCCGCACTCCACGAAAACGAAGGAATGTGTCGAGGTTGAAAATCTGCTCCGAAGATATTGCAATTCACGCCAACAACCGTTCCTGTGTTAAACATGGTATTAATCCCACACTTTGAATGGTCGCCCATGATGAGTCCTGCGAATTGGATGCCTGTATTCTCAAATTTGTTAGTTGCATAACTCCACAAATCCACTTTTGAATAATCGTTTTTCAAGTTGGAATTGTTCGTATCTGCCCCCCAATTGCACCATTCGCCAATTACTGCATTACCCATAAAACCTTCGTGTCCTTTGTTGGCATTTCCAAAAAGAACGGAATTACTAATTTCTCCGCCCACTTTACAAAACGGTCCGATGGTCGTGTTGGGTCGAATTTTAGCTCCCATGTTTACTACCGAATGTTCACCAATCGCAAACGGTCCTTGAATCATTGCCCCTGATTGTATTTTCGCACCCTTACCTATATATATACAGCCGTTCGTGGCATCCAAAACGGCGGCTTTAATATCCGCTCCTTCTTCAATAAAAATCTGGGATTCGTTATAAAATGCTGTGAATTTGTCGGTAATTGGTTGAAACGTTCTGCCTTTGGTAATCCGCTCAAAATCAGCTTTTATTTCCGACCCATTATTAATAAAAATATCTGTTAATTGCTTTAATATCAATAATTTACCTTCATAAGCAATCGTTTTTTCAAAAATATTAACATCAGGATTATATTGCTTACTTCTATACGCAATGACTTCCGTTCCTTGCGTAAGAATAGAATTTACGGGCAAGTTTTCAACCACCTCCACCAATTCAGCATTCGGGCAAATTCCACCATTGATAAAAAAATTATCGTCCGACAGAATCATCGGATATTTTACCTGCAAATAATCTTGCGTTTGAAACGAAACCTTAGTTTTCAGAACGTCATTCCACTTCTCAGAAATCGTCTGAATTCCAATACGGATTTCACAAACGGGGCGGGTAAAAGTTAAAGGCAACAAAGCGGGACGAATATTTTGATCGTCAAAGAGGATATAATTCATTTTTTAATCGGTAATATATTTCTACAAAATTACAATAATAAAGCCTTTTAGATAACTCTAAAAGGCTTTTTTGATTGTTTTATTTTTGTTTTTCACTTAATAGAACCACTTTGTCCCCTTAGCACAGTGTTGAATAGGATTGCCAAGACCTATGCTAAAATAGTAATAATTTTATAACATAAGGTACTTTAAAAAGTATAGTATTTTCATTAAGTTCACTTAGTTTTCATCATTCTATTTGTTATTTCACATTTAAACTAAACTCAAAATGAAAAAATTATTTAAAATTGTATCTCCTTTCCTTTTTTTGAGTGTATTTGTATTGTCTTGCCAAAGAGAGAATATAGATACTCAGCAAACAAAAACGTCTGATTTGGATGACCTGCACGTTACATCTGATGTAGCACTTAAAGTTTCAAAGAATTATTTTGAAATTTCAAATAGCACTTCAAAATCTAATAGTTCACGTGTTAGTGGAGAAGGGAATGGTCTAATTGATATGAAGAATAAAAAGGTGAAATCTTTAAAAACTTTTAAAGATGAAAAACGCAAGAAGAGCTTTTCCATCTTTTTAGATACGAGGGAGGGGGTTTTGCTATAATTTCAGCCGATAAAAGAATGACTCCTGTTTTAGCTTTCTCTGAAAGCAATGATTTTGAAAATGAAGAATTGGGAGGAGTTAAAGAATGGATAATGGCAACAAAGATGGGGATAAAAAAAGTAAAAAAATATCTCAAAGAGCCAGAGGAAAAAGAAAAGAAATTATGGGAAATATTTTTAAAATAGTCAAAAGGAAGTCGTATTGCAATCACCTGCCAACCAGACCAAATTTTTGACAGTGGTAGGTTTGTTGATGCAGTTGCAAGGTGGGGACAAGAAGGAGAATATAAATTTTATTCACCTAATGATAATGGTTGCCAATGTCAAAAAAAACCTGCGGGGTGCGGACCAGTAGCGATGGCAATGATTATGAGGTATCGTCAACATCCTCAAACGACAATGAGCTTCAATGGAGCATCTTTTGTTACTAATTATCCTACTATGGAGCGTACTTTATCAGGTTCAAGTTGTGCTTTACCTTCACCAGAAAGACTACAAGTAGCAATGTTGATGAGACTTTGCGGAGGAGCGGCAAGTTCAGGATATGGAGTTCTTGATTCTTGTAATACATATACAATTCCTTGGGACATAGATAATGGACTTAGTTTTATGGGGTTTTCCAATGGAGGTAATTCAGAGTCTCTTTCAAATCAGTATAATAATTTGAAAAGCGACTTAATGAATGGATTT
>JAYUIP010000870.1:0-1389 GCA_043765945.1 Arcicella sp. | reverse complement strand
AACCTGCCGTTTTAAATAGTTATTCTCTGGTGGGTTGCACAGTATCCCCAGGTTTTGATTTTGAGGATTTTGAAATGAAAAGTCGAGTGGAATTATTGGAAATGTTTCCTGAGCATGGTGAGATTGTGGAAATGCTTACTTATTGAGTGTAAAAACGGAAGGCTTCGTTCAAAACGAAGCCTTCCGTGGGAACCTTGAACCGAAGATTATTTACTCGCCAAAACCTGCGTACTCACCATTTTCTTTCCCGCAATATAATCCTTCGCAAATATTTTATAGTTATCAAAAATCTGCCTTGTTGCAACTCTGAGAGCCTTTTCGTCAATTTTTTGCGTTTCTGGTGCGGCAATGCCCGCTGCATACCCCATCCAAATTGGACGGTTTGTATCGTTCTCAACAAACTGTAAAAGAAGCGTTCCTTTTCTCAATTTTATTCTGCGAAGCTCTTCGTTCATACTTTCCTTTCCTAATCCTCTAAATGAACGTTGGAGTACTGATAAATTTACGTCACTTGGAAAAAGAGCGTAAAAAACAATCAAATTTGGACGGTCTTTTGAATCTTGATATCCTCGAAGTTTCATCTGATTTCCAATTTCATCAATCACGGCTTGAAATTGATAGGTTGTATCAACAATGCTGAATTGCTTTTCAACGGTTGTAAATGATGCATAATTAGGCTTGAAAACTTCATCTTCAATTTCCCTGTGGCAGGCAGTACCTACCTGAAAACCATTACGATTGCACGATGTTAGTGCAACGGATGCAATAAAAAATAACAAATAGACTTTTTTCATAATAGACTTAATATTTAATCACGTAAAAATACAACTCTCTGATTATCAGAATGTTTAATAAATATAAAATTTAATGGAATTTATGAGACTCGTTGTTAGTTATTTGTAAGAAGTTAAAAAATCATACCATAAAAATTTTAAAAATATCTTCCCTCATCCAGTACGTTTGAATGCGTATATGGTTGCGAAGATTAAAATATAAATTAAAATGAACAAAGAAAGAGTAATTCGTATTGACGTGGTATCAGATGTAGTTTGTCCGTGGTGTTACATCGGTAAGCGTAGGCTTGAAAAAGCTATTGAAGGTACACAACTTTCTGACAATGTGCAAGTTAAAGATATAGAAATTATTTATCGGTCTTATCAACTTGACTCTGCCGTACCAAAAGAAGGTATTGATTTCCAAACTTATATGGAAAATCGTTTTGGAACTAATTTTGTATCAAAGTTTCACCAAGTTGAGCAAGTGGCACAAACAGAAGGCTTAGATTTTGATTTTTCGTCTTTACCAAAAGCCATTAATACTTTTACGCTTCACCGAATACTTACGATAGCGTTGCAAGATGGGATTCAACCAGAGGTAAAAGAAGCATTT
>JAYUIP010000869.1:0-11907 GCA_043765945.1 Arcicella sp. | reverse complement strand
AAAGTAAAGAAATTAAAGAAATTGAAGAGAGATTAGACTTATACAAAGGTAAAATTTCTTTGAAAAATGAATTAAAAAATCTTCGAGAAATTATTGCACTCAAAGAACAAGAGAAGGCAAATTCACAGGCAGAATGGCAACAATTTGAACTCGAAAGATCTCCTCTTTTGACAAATCATGAAGCCGCCGAGCCTTTTAGAGAACGAATTCTGAACCTTGAAAATAAAAAACAAGTTCAAGTAAATTTGAAGAGTCGTTTGACAAATGGCAATAAAGATTTAACTGAAAATCATCATGAATTAATAGAAATCCTACAATCAATTAATACATTAACGAAGATTGAAATTACATTTGAAAATGCTGTTCAACATATTCAAAAATTTAGAGACGATGTTAATGAATTATGCAATCAACAACGAAATCAGGAAAGTATTTTTAAGCAACAGCAAACTCAAATCCAGGAAATTGTTGGTTCTTTGAGAAATATAGATTTGTCTTCCGTAAAGTTAAATGCTCTGTCAGGAACTTCACTGATTACCATTACTGAAATAGCGGAAGAACGTAAGAAAAAACAAGCGGAATGGTTGAAATTTATTGAGATTGAGGATATTAAATTGCTAAATTTTCAAAAGGAAAAATTTGAAACTAATAGAAAACATTACATTGAGTTAAGTGGTAGAATTAAAGATTTTACTGAAGCACAAAAAGGATTTAGTGAATCAGAAATTGAAGAAAAAACGCAATCAAAATTTGTAGAAGAAAATAATGGATTTCTTGGAAAATTACAATTAGAGTTTATCAAAATTGAGTCTGAAATTGAGAAATTAGAGCTTGAAAAAGGTAAATTGAGTAAGGCTTTCAACTTTGATAGAGAACGAAATAATCTCCTTAAAAAAGATGAACCATGTCCTCTTTGCGGGTCAATTGAACATCCTTTTTTGAGTCATTACGCCAACAATTACGTTGAAATTGACCAACAAATAATAGCTCATAAAACCTTACAAAAACAGCAAAACATTCAAATAAATGCTTTGAGTTCAAAGATTGAGACGGCTCGCCAAGTTGCCAAAAAAGAACAAGACAGAAAAGACTTATTTAGTGAAAAACGTCAGCAAAACCTTAGTCAAATCAATGAAATAAAATTGTTTTTAGGACTTGAAAAGGTAGGGAATTTGGCTTGGGTTAATGAACAAATTATACTGAAAGATTCACAAATTTCGACAGTTGGATTAATAGAAAAATCAATGGGAGAAAGAGATTATTTGAGAAGTTTATACAAAAAAACCAAAGAAGCTATTGACATTCAAAGTAAAAATAATGAAATAAATTTAAAGTTAAATTCCTTATATTCAGGACTTAATATTAATTCAGATTGTGATAAGTTTCAAAGTAATTTATCATCAATCAGTACAAAAATTACATCGTGTGAATTATCAAATAAAGAATTAGAAAAAGAAATCATTGAGCAAGATAATTCTATTTTACCGTTAGAAAATGAACTGATGGGTCAAATACAATCAGGTGGATTTAAAGACTTTGATGATTTAAAATCTTTTTTACTTACACCCGAAGAAGCAAAGGCAATTAGGGCAAATCAAGAGCGAATTAGAACGCAAATAAATACGTTAATTAAAATAGTTGATGACCGTAAGTGTGATTTGAAACTGAAAGAAAAACATGACAATGATACCATTACTTTGGAAGAGTTAAATACTGGTATTGCAGAACTTCAATTTAATAAAGAAAATGTTTGTAAAGAATTGGATGAAACAAGGCTTTCATTAAGAATTCAAACAGAAAATAAAAACGAAGTTGAAACAATATCCAAAGATTTAGAAATCTTAGAAAAATCTAATTTAAAATGGGAACTTTTAGACCGTTACATTGGCGATTCAGAAGGAAAAAAATTTAGTACTTTTGCTCAAGGTTTGACACTTGCGAGGTTGATTGCTCTGTCCAACAAACGATTATCTGAACTTTCAGATCGTTATTTATTGGATAAACCCAATGAAAAAGAGGATGATGAATTGATGGTGCTTGACCAATATATGGGCAATGAACGAAGGTCTGTCAAAACCCTTTCGGGCGGTGAAACTTTCATGATTAGTTTGTCATTGGCATTGGCTTTATCCGATTTGGCATCTCGAAATGTGAAATTAGAGAGCCTTTTTATTGACGAAGGTTTTGGAACGCTCGACCCAGAGACACTCGAAACGGCTCTTTGTACCTTAGAAAAATTACAACAAGAAGGACAGAAAAACATAGGTATAATTTCACACGTAGAATCAATAAAGGAAAGGATTTCGACGCAAATTAGATTACAAAAAGACAGTCGAGGATTCAGTAAGATTGAGATATTTTGATGAATTTAAAATGAGGAATTATTAGAAATGAATTGAGTAAAAGATTATGAGTTTATGAACGCAATTAACCTCTGAGTTTTCATTAAACCAGCATTACAAAATGTCAAAATCTTTGTTGTTATCTTTGTAAAAAACAAAAATATGTTAGATCAATTAATCCCATTGTTGGGAATGCGAGTAGATAGTAAGGAAATTAAAGATATTTTCACGGAGTGGAATGCCATCTTTCCCAAGCGTGTAACCTGCACGGCAAACGAGCCAAATATTAAGGGTAAAGTCGAAAAAAACTGTGTAAGATTATACTTCGGCAGAGGCGGAAATAGTCGTTATCTGAAACCAATTCCAGCATCATGGGAAGGTGGATATTTTGGTATTTTTACGATGATTGAATTCACCAAAAAACGCAAAAGAGATATGCCTTTTGACGTAGAATTTGAGATGGAAGCCGATGAATTAACTGAAATTTTGGGCGAACCAAAAATTGTTGAAATCATGGGTACAACTACCACTTGGCGTAAAAATATTACGGATAAACATGAGTTTGTGGTAAGTGATATGCTTTCAACAGACGGAACCTCAATACGTTCGATGACGGTCAGTTTTGTTTATGAATCTGATTTGTATACAATGGAAGATTATGAAAAGGCGGGACTTTAACCAGTAATAACCATGACATTCACTCGAACAAATTCCGATAATCAAGACTTTCAAAAGTTAGTGGAAGCCTTAGATATTGACCTAAAAATTCGTGATGGAGAGGATAATTTATTTTATGCCCAATTCAATAAAATTACTGCCATAAAACACGCCATAGTGGCTTATGACGACGATTTCCCCGTAGGTTGCGGGGCTATTAAACAGTATGCAGACGACACAATGGAAGTCAAACGGATGTATGTTTTACCAGAAAAACGTGGGCATGGAATTGCTGCATCAATTTTGAGTGAATTGGAAAACTGGGCGAAAGAAGTTGACTATACTCGTTGTGTTTTAGAAACGGGTCAAAAACAACTCGAAGCCATTGCTTTATACAAAAAACAAGGCTATCAGATTATTCCCAACTATGGACAATATGAAGGAATTGCCAATAGTGTCTGTTTTGAAAAAATACTCTAAAATGTTTAAGAAAATAATTTACATCATTCTGATAATCAGTTTATTAACTTCTTGTGTCACCCCAAAAAATATGGTTAATAATCACGTTTATGCCCTTCGCTTACGTCCAAATCAGGATTTGAAAAAGGCAATTGTGGCTTTTGCGAAGGCGAATAATATTCAAGCGGGTTATATCATTACGTGCGTAGGAAGTCTGAAAAAAGCCAACCTCCGACTCGCCAATCAACCCGAAGCCAATACTTGGGAAGACAAATTTGAAATCGTTTCGCTCGTGGGTACGTTGGGTGCGGACTCGGGTGTGCATCTTCACGCCTCAATATCTGACGGAACGGGCAAAACCATTGGTGGGCATCTCATGGACGGTAACTTAATTTATACCACCGCCGAAATCATCATTGGTGAAGTTTTGGACGTAAATTTTTCTCGGAAATTAGATTCTTTAACAACCTATAACGAGTTGTTTATTGAGAAGAAAATTAAGTAAAAATATGATAACGTGCTATTTAAAATACATCATTGATCCTTACAAAGCCAATGATTTTGAAGTTTACGGCAAAATGTGGATTCCACTCGTTAATAAATTTGGGGGAGTTCATCATGGCTATTTCATGCCTCACGAAGGGGCAGATAATGTTGCTTATGCCTTGTTTTCATTTCCAAGTTTGGCAAAATATGAACAATATCGAGAAGATATTAAGTTGGATGTTGATTGTCAAAAAGCATTTGATTTTGCCAGTGAAACTCGTTGTATTTTGAGTTATGAGAGAAGTTTTATGAGACCAATATTTGAGTAAAATGAAAACAAAAATCTGCGAACTCTGTAAAATCGAAGAAACTACGCTCTTCCGAATCCAAATCCAGAAAGGCAAAACGTGGATTTTTGTCTGTGAATCTTGTTGCAATCAATCCAAAACTCTGCCCGATTATCGTTATGGTGGAACTTGGAAGGGTTATCGTCATTAATAATTTTAAGGCATAGCTTGTTAATTATCCAATCTGTAACATATTGCCGAATAAAATAAAATTCGGTAATATGTTACAGATTTGCGTTTAATATCAACCTTTTTTTCATAAAAATGAAACAAATTCTTGATACAGTTAGTGTTTATAGGAACTTATTGCTAAATTTTGATAATATTTCAAGTTAAATACCAGCTTTCAAATTTTAAAAACTTTAATCATTTATGAAAAAAATCTTACAATTAACCATGTTGCTAACTTTGATGCTTGTGCAAATAACCTTCGCACAAGACCGCCAAGTGAAAGGAAAAGTTACCGATGAAACAACAAATGCTGGACTGCCAGGCGTTGCTGTAAAAGTGAAAGGCACAACCAAAGGAACAACCACTGATTCAGACGGTAATTATAAAATCAACGTTGGCTCAAACGCTACTTTGGTTTTTTCATCTGTTGGATTCGGAACTAAGGAAATGGCAGTCGGAAGTGCTTCGGAACTGAATATTTCTGTTTCAGAAAACATCAGTTCATTAGATGAGGTGGTCGTAACGGCTTTGGGAATCTCCCGTGACAAAAAAGCTTTGGGCTATTCTGTTCAGAAAATTGATGGAAAAGATCTTACCGTTGCTCGTGAAACCAACGTAGTGAACAGTTTGGCGGGTAGAATTGCGGGTGTCGTTATTAATCGTACTTCGGGTGGACCAGGGTCTTCTTCCAGAGTTGTAATTCGTGGCGAGCGTTCTTTATTAGGAAATTCTCAGCCACTTTACGTAGTGGACGGTGTGCCAATTAACAATTCGCAACCAGGACAAACGGGAGAATTTGGCGGTAGTGATGCAGGAGACGGTATCGGAAACCTAAATCCTGACGATATTGAATCAATGGATGTGTTGAAAGGTGGAGCCGCAGCGGCTCTTTATGGCTCTTTGGGACAAAATGGTGTCATTATGATTACTACCAAAAAAGGTTCTGCCAACAAAGGTTTGGGCGTAACCTACGGGTTGAATTTTACTTCTGATTCTCCGCTTACTAATCGTGCCTATCAAAGTCAATATGCCCAAGGAAATGTAGTGAACACAAACGGTGTTTTCAGTTTCAATTATATTCCAAACGCTGAAACCACTTGGGGACCTTTAATGACTGGACAAACAGTAAAAGATTGGGCGGGCAGAGATTATAATCTCTCAAATCAAGATCATGCAAAAGCATTTTTTCAGAATGCCAGTGCCGTTACACATTCGTTGAGTGTAAGCGGAGGAAATGCTCAATCGCAGGTTTATTTCTCAGCTACTAATCTGAATAACAACGGATTAGTGCCAAACAACAATCTCAACAGAACTTCAATGACTTTGCGATTGACTCATAAAATGAGTGAAAAATTTTCGATGGATGCTAAGGTAAATTACATCTACCAGAACATAGTAAATCGTCCTGCTGGTGGTGAAGATGCAGGTAATGTTTTCTCGAATGTGCTTAGAATGCCGATTAATATTCCTACGAGTACACTCCAAGACTTTGAAATTGTAACGGGAGGTCGTCCTACTCAAAACTTCATTCCGAATACAACATTATTGGCTAATCCGTATTTCATAGCAAATAGAATTAGACCCGAAGAAATTAGAAATAGATTTATTGGTTTACTATCCACAAAATATCAATTTACGCCCGAATTATTTTTACAACTTAGAGGAGGTTTAGATACTTATTTTGATAATAATGAAAGAAAAGTGTTCGCAGGAACGCCAGGATTTTTATCGAATCTAAGTACATCGGGAGACTACCGTACTGATAGTAGAAGGGTGTCTATTCTGAATGCTGACTTCTTATTGGCATATAGGAAAAACGTCACCAAAGATTTGTCAGTAGGTTTAACGGCTGGTGGAAACATCCGTAAAGATATAATAAGTTCAAGCATTCAAGCGGCGGGCGGCTTAGATATTTCAAATTACTTTTCAATTATTAACGGTTTAAGTCGAGTAAATGGTCAAAATTATGAACCCAAAGAGATTCAATCTCTATACGGAACGGCACAATTTGGGTATAAAGAAATGCTATTCCTTGATTTAACGGGACGTAACGACTGGACTTCAACATTACCCGCAACGGCTTGGTCATATTTCTACCCATCCGTAACGGTAAGTGGCATTTTGAGTAACATGTTCCAAATGCCCGAAGCCATTTCATTTGCCAAATTGCGTGGTGCTTGGGTAGAGGTTGGTAACGATACCGACCCATTCCGCACGGCTCAGTATTTAGTGGCAAGTAATGGGGTTGCTGGAACGATTTTTACCAACAATTCGACCTTAACAATTGGTCAAAACTTAAAATCTGAACGTACTCGTAATATTGAATTAGGTGCTGATATTCGCTTTCTTAAAAACCGAATTGGACTTGATTTTACCTACTATAAATCGAACTCTTTCAATCAATTAGGCACATTACCCCTTTCGCCAACGTCTGGATTTAATGCAAAGTTTGTCAATTTTGGTAACATTCAAAATGAAGGAATTGAACTTGTGATAAACGCAGACGTAGCAAAAACCAAGGATTTTTCGTGGAAAACCTTAATCAATTATGCTCGTAACCGCAACACAATCATTGAGTTAGACCCCGAAGGGAAAATCTTAAATTATGCTCTGGGCAATAATCGTATTGCCAGTATTTCTGCCAAAAATGGTGATAGAATCGGAGAGCTTTTTGTCAAAGGATTTCTTCGTGACCCACAAGGAAATGTATTAGTGAATAGTACCAACGGATTACCTGTTACCAGTCCTACACAGATTTATGTAGGAAACGCTAACCCTGATTTCACGTTGGGTTGGGTTAATAATTTTACCTACAAAGGCGTAAGATTAGAAGTATTAATTGATGGACGTTTTGGTGGTAAGGTGGTTTCTCACACCGAAGCACGTTTATCAGAATTGGGACTTGCCGAAAGAACATTGGAAGGACGTGAAAGTGGTTATATAACCAAAGGCGTAAAATCACTTCAAGAAGGCGGTGTTTGGAAAAGCACTGGCGTGGATAACGACATTAAAATAACGGCTCAAAGTTATTGGCAAAACGTTGGAGCCAGAGGAGCACCCGTTGGAGAAGCCTTTACGTATGATGCCGATAACATTCGTTTGCGTCAATTGACGTTGAGCTATTCATTACCAAAGACTTTACTCCATAAAACGCCTTTCAAAAGTGTTAGTGCAAGCGTATTCGGTAGAAACCTTTTATTTATCTCAAAATCAGCCCCATTTGATCCTGAAATTGCCCTTAATACAGGTTTGAACGGACAAGGCATTGATTTTTACTCGCTTCCAACGACTCGTCAAATGGGTTTCAGTTTAAACGTCGGATTTTAAATTTTGCAAATTAGTGGCATTTTAGGTAAATGTTGTACAGCTAATTGCTGATAGCCAATTGCCGAAAGCTACTTGTCATTCATAACAATATACAGAACAATGAATAAATACATAAAAATAACATCTTTGAGTTTAGCTTTATTGATTATGATTAGCTGTACCGATAATTTCGAGAAACTAAACATCAACTCAAACGCCCCAACACTCGACGACCCAGCCGTGGCAACTGCCGCTGCCGATGCACTTTTTTCAGCCGCTGAATCAAACGGATTAATGCTTTCAAGTGAATTTCAAAGAGTTCAGTCTTTATACGCTGATTTATACGCTCAGTATTTTGCAACGTCTATTAATTACTTTGCCTCCGACCGTTATCAAGTAAATCAGGCTTGGTTGAATGCAGGTTGGAATTTATTATATCCCCGTGATATTAATAACCTGGTAACCATCATCAAAAGCCCAAACGCAACCCCAAATCAAAAGTTAGTTGCACGGGTTTGGAAGGTATTTTTGTTTCATAGAATGGTAGATTTCTACGGAGATATTCCCTATTTCAACGCAGCTGAACCTGATAAACCAGAGGTATTTGACAGTCAGCAAGCTATTTATGATGATATGTTTAAGGAATTGAAAACCGCTGCCGATGGATTAGATGTTAACGTTTTAAGTTACGGTGCAAAAGACGTAATCTTCGGTGCAGGGAATGGGTTTGGTAACTCTTCAACCGTTGGAAATAATACAGCTCGTTGGAAAGCATTTGCCAACACGTTACGGATGCGTTTAGCCATGAGAATTTCTAAGGCTGACCCTGTTCGTGCTAAAAAAGAGTTTGAAGAAGCTATGACTTCGGGAGGAATATCTTCTAATTCAGAACTGGCTCAAGCAAAAGTTAGTGCCTTGAAACCCAACGCTTTAAATCAAATTACGGATTTCAACGAATTCAGAATGGGTGCAACCAGTGAAAGTATTTTAACGGGTTATGAAGACCCTCGCTTACCCGTATATTTCCGCCCAGCTGTGGGTGGAACGGGTACGAGTGCAGCATACGTTGGAAAATATAACGGTATTCAGAATGGATTGAATTCAGGTGATTTAGCGCAGCCCGAAAACCTCGCATCAAACAATTCAAACGTTGGCGTTATTTTTGGTACTGCCAATTCAAATAATACCGCAAGAATTGTTTTGACTTATGCTGAACACTGTTTTTTAATGGCTGAGGCAGCTTTAAATGGTTGGGCAGTCACGGGTACTGCCAAAGAATGGTATGAGAAAGGTGTAACGGCTTCTATGCAACAGCACGTTACGGGCGTGGCGACTCCTGCCATAACCGCTTATCTCAATAGTACAAAAGTTCCAGTTACGCCTGTTGGACTCAGCCGTCCAACTTCAACGTTACCTCCAAGATTTTCAAGTGTAATTTCAGAACAACGTGAACAAATTGCTATTCAAAAATGGATTGCCGTTTATCCAGATGGCTTTGAAGGTTGGTCAGAGTTCCGTAGAACGGGTTTTCCAAAATTATATCCACCAGCCAATTATGACCCAAGTTCAGACGTTAAAGCGGGTGATTTTATTCAAAGACTTCCTTACACAGACGATATGCGAAACCGTAATGTTGATGGTGTAAAAACCGCCGAAAACCGAATGGGTGGAGCAGGACAAGCCGTAAAACTTTGGTTTGCGGGACGGAAATAAAGTAAAGCTAAATTGTAGTGAAGAGATAGGCAGAAATGTTTATCTCTTTTTTTTGTTTGATATTAAGAAAGCCATAACTTTTGAAAAATTAAATACCCATTAAATACCTTAAAGTATTGATTTTAAATAGGTTAATACGTGAGAATAAAATTATCGCTGGCTTAAAGTGCCTAAAAAAGGGAGATTAAGCCAGCAATAATTGTAAGATGGACATAAAAATACCCAAGTTTTGTATGAACTTGGAAATTTTATTCGTCTATAATAATCTTGTAAATCCTAAAATTTTATCATCCTGATTCAGATTCTATTTCCCCAAAAACTTAGCCTTCCCAGCATCTAAAAACTCCGTAAATGCCTTCACATCTTGGTCAAAAGCCCGTGGTTCGAGCATTGGTTTTGGGTCACCGTTTGGGTTTACCAAACAGTAATAAGGTTGTGCATTGGCATTGAATTTCGTAATTTCAAAATCAAGGTTTTGGTCGCCCAGAGTTGTTTTCTCTAAACCATCATCCTTTGAGGTAAACCACTCATTTTTAGGCAATTCTGTTTTGTCATCTACGTACAAAGCCACCATCACATAATCATTTTTCAAGCGTTTCAATACCTCTGGGTCAATCCAAACGCTGGCTTCCATCTTGCGGCAATTTACGCAACCATGTCCCGTGAAATCAATGAAGAGGGGTTTATTTACTTTCTTGGCATATTCAGCGGCTTCGTCATAATCAAAAAATCCTTGAATGCCATGGGGTAATTTCAGAAATGAACCATATTTAACCGACTTAGGAAAATCAGGATTCTGACTTTCAGAAGATTGTCTTGATGATGCCGATAACACAAAATCTTGCGTTTCAGTTGGTGGTAAAAGCCCTGACATGGCTTTCAACGGAGCTCCAAACAAACCTGGGAAAAGATATACCACAAAAGAGAAAACTGCCAACGCAACCATCAATCTTGGCACGCCCAACTTCTCCACTTTATCATCGTGTGGCATTTGGAATTTACCCAATAAATGAAAGCCCATTAAGGTAAACACTGCAATCCAAATCGCTAAAAATATCTCTCTATCCAAGATTCTCCAGTGGTAAGTTTGGTCAACGGTACTGAAAAATTTGAGTGCCAAAGCCAATTCCAAGAAGCCAAAAAATACTTTAATCGTATTCATCCAACCGCCCGATTTAGGAATTTTTTTCAATAATTCAGGTGATAAAGCCAACAACACAAAGGGTGAAGCAAGTCCTAAACCAAAGCCAAACATTCCGATGATGGGTTTAATAAATTTCCCCGATGCACCCAATCCCAAAAGCGTACCCACGAACGGACCCGTACATGAAAACGACACCAAAGCCAAGGTAAAAGCCATAAAGAAAATACCAATCAAACCGCCTCTATCCGACTGTGCATCCACATTATTGACAAATTTTGAAGGTAATTGTATCTCAAATAACCCTAAAAATGACAATCCAAAAATGATAAAAATTGTAAAAAAGAGAAGATTCGGAATCCAGTGCGTACTGATAAAATTAGGAGCAGCTTGTCCCAATGTAGCGGCTATTACGGTTCCAAACAAAACATAAATTCCAATAATTGAAGCACCATACAAAAAGGCTTTACCAATGCCATTTTTCTGTTTAATAAAAAAACTAACGGTCATCGGAATCAGTGGATATACGCAAGGCGTAAGGCAAGTTGCTAAACCAATGCCCAAAGCAATAAAAAAGAAATTTAATAATGATTTTTCTTCTTCGGGTTTTTCAGTTGGATTTGCAGTTGAAACCGAAGTTTCAGAAGAGTCAGAAACAGTGACAGGAGTAGAAATTGCTTCCTTAGCACTATCCACGATAGCATTGGTCGTAGTAGTAATAACGGAATTGGTTGGTGTAGCCGTTGTCTGTGTCCGCACAGACGACTCCGATATTGTCTGTGCGGACACAGACAACGGCAAGTCAATTTTATCTTTTACTTGGTTTTCGGCTTGGTCGTTGCTTTTTTTTTTTCAGAATCCGAATTGGAGCTAAGTTTTGCTTCCAACTTGAAAGCCCCTTTTATTGGCACACATTGCCCAGTCGCATCTGAACAAGCCTGTCCATCGTGCGTACCTTCGATGGTAACGTTATCTTTCAGAACTTTAACCGATTGTCTGATTTCGCCCTTTCCTTCAAAATAAGCCACATTTACCTCAAAAATCTCATCCTTTTTCTTGATGGGATTAATTGATTTTAACTTACCAACTAACTCATAAGAATCATTTGGTTTAAATTTTACGGTGGTAATGATTGGTCCGCCCTCATCAAAATCAGTGGCAAAATGATGCCATGTTTTATCAGATTTTATCGTGAAAATAATATCAACGGTTTCACCAACGGCAGGATTTGGTTTTGATAAAGCCCAAGACCATTTAGAAGGCGTAATTTTCTGAGCATCAACGC
>JAYUIP010000868.1:0-1390 GCA_043765945.1 Arcicella sp. | reverse complement strand
TTCCAACTTTTATTTCTGAAACTATTTCAAAGTTCTATTACCGTGAATCGCCCGCCCGAAAGAAAGAAGTGATTTTGAAGAATAATATTAAGGGCGTTGGCGTAAAAGAAGGCAGTTTTGTTTCGCAATTGGTAGGAGGAAATATTTTTGCCAATTATGATTTCTACGACAACTTCGTACCATTTTTAGGGAAAGACATCATTTCGCCCGTTGGCAATAACTGGAAAGGAACGTACTCTTGGTACATTTCAGACACAACCGATGTGGATGGACACGTTTGCTACGGAATGGAATTTGATCCAAAAAATGATAAGGACTTAGTTTTCAAAGGAAAAGTTTACATTGATAGTACAAGTTTTGCCCTTGTGCAGATTGATGCAACCGTTGGAAAACAAGCAAACATCAACTTTATTGATAAAATTAAGATTTCGCAGGAATTGGAACAAACTTCTGAGGGAGGATGGTTACCGTCTAAAACTCGTTTTTTGATTGATATTGCTGAGCTTTCTAAGAATTCAGCGGGAATGTTGTTGAAAATGTATATTTCCAACAAAAACTTTGTCATCAATCAACCCAAAGCCACGAGTTTCTATGACTTGCCGATTGAAATTGCAGAAGATTCAAAAGAACCCGATCCAAAATATTGGTTGGAAGCACGCCACGAGTCCCTTTCTGCTCAAGATATTTTAGCTGAAAGACTGATTGATACCGTTCGCAATGTTCCTATCGTGAAGACTTACGTGGAAATTGCCGAAATAATCGCCAGTGGATATAAACGTTACAATGAATTTGCCATTGGTCCTTACGTGAATGCCCTTGCCTTCAATTCGGAAGAAGGCTTACGCACACGATTTGGTTTCAAGACCTTGGCGGGTTTTGATAAACATTTGATATTCAAAGGCTGGGTAGGTTTTGGTACGAAAGATTTAGTTTTAAAATACGGTGGCGAAATGAACTATATTCTTTCACGTCGCCATTGGACGGTTGCTGGCATTAAACACAGTTACGATATCGAACGTGTTGGACTAACCCCAGAATTGATTGGCGAAAATAAATTGTTCTACGCATTTACCCGTTGGGGCAATTACTCAGGAGCATTTTATCGCCGAGAGAATGAAATCTTTTTTAAAACAGAACCAACCAAAGGAATCTCCTTCAATGTAGCTTTCACAACACGAAGTTTTGACCCTGAATTCAAGTTTCGGTTCAGAACAGACCCAAGCAAAGGGAATCTTTCACCAGCACAACCTTTTTACGACGATAGTTTTATCACCGCAGAAATACGTTTTGCCAAAGGCGAAACCTTCCTGATGGATGGTAATGAACGTGTGGGACTTGGCACAAAACGTGTACCAGTCGTCACATTGGGCTACCAACACGGATTTAAAGG
>JAYUIP010000867.1:0-1390 GCA_043765945.1 Arcicella sp. | reverse complement strand
CAATATTAAGTTCATTACTGCCAAGTTCAGTTTTGACATCCATCAATTTGAGGGTTTTTGCCACAGCTTCTGGGGAATCTAAATATATTAAAACCTTACTCAATGAACGGTTTAAATGGGCAGTATTTGCTGGGTAAAGTGGATTCAAATAGGCAATGATTTTAGTTTTTAAAGCCACTTCGGGTTGTCCCATCCGCAGAAATGCTAATTCAAAAGCCCGCAACAAGTCCAATTGTTGGGATTGTGTTAAGGTCTTGAAATTAATCTTTAAAAGAGCATTCAAAATCTCATTTTTCTTTTCGCCTTTGCCCATCCGAATCAAAGAAACCAATGCTTGCGTTTGAGCCATTGGGTCTTTTTCATTCAAAGCCAAGCCTTCCCATTCGCTCACGGGTTGATGTTCAATTGCCAAACGAGCCGCATATCTAATAAATCTATCTGGATTTTTTAGGTAGGGAAAAGCAATCGTTACTGCCTCTTTATTAGGTTCACCCGTATGAAATTTTTCCAAACTTCTTCTTAAAGTATTGGCTGAATTAATGGATTTGGGTGCAACTGCGACAGTGTTTTCATTGCCAACGTAAGAAATTCGGTATAAATCCGACTCTAATTTACGACCGCCCGTCAAGAAATACAATGCTCCATCGGGACCAATTATTCCATCGGTTAATGGCAATGGCAATCCCGATAAAAACTCCTCACGTTCACCCGAATACGTTGAACCAGAAGGTTTTAAATGTACGGCATGAATAATTCCAAAACTCCAATCGAAAGCTAAAAGAGTGCTTTTGTATTTTGCAGGAAATTTGGCATCTTTTAAATGTAATAAATTGGTTGGCGAACCTTGTCCGATGTTAATTACAGGTGGAAGATTATCAAGGAATGTAGGCGACCATTTACTATTGCCCGTTCTCCACCCAAATTCACTGGCACTCGTAGCGTGACAAATTCGAGTAGGGCGATACCACGGCAAGCCAAAATCCCATTCCATATCGGCATCATAAACAAACAAATCCCCCACTTCATTAAATGCCATGTCGAAGGCGTTTCTATATCCAGCACTGAATAATTCCCACTTTTTACCCTCGGGGTCGAGGTTTGCAATCCATCCGCCTGGGGCTAAACGGTCGTTGGCGTGTCCACGAGGGTCTTTTATTAATGGAAATAAATTATCTTCTTGCCAATTTGAAGGTAAACGATATGAATCAAGCGGAGGAATGTCGGTATGATTTCCTAAAATAACGTACAGAGATAGTTTATCGGGCGATAAGACAATACTGTGAGGACCATGTTCACCTTCACCAACCAATTCTTTCAAGAGCGTCAGTTTGTCATATTGGTCGTCATTATCCGTATCTTGAAGACGATACAATCCACTTTTACGAGTAAA
>JAYUIP010000866.1:0-11911 GCA_043765945.1 Arcicella sp. | reverse complement strand
AATCCCAGCGGGATCACAAAAGGCTTATAAATCTGTTGATTTGTAAGCCTTTTTTATTCGATTAGATGTGGATTTTGTTATTTGGCTTTTGAAGAATTTTTGCTGTCTTTAATTTAGTTTTCCCGCTTAAATTATGCAAAAACTGCCCGTTGGAATTCAAAAATTTTCAGAAATAATTGAACAAAATTATTTGTACGTTGATAAAACAGAACATATTTTTAGGCTGATTGGCTCTGGAAAATATTTCTTTTGTCACGTCCTCGACGTTTTGGCAAATCCCTTCTTTTAGATACGATTAATGAAATTTTTGACGGAAATAAAAGACCTTTTTTGGGTCTTTAGATTGAAAATAAAATTGATTGGAAACCTTATTGGGATTACCCATGAGAAAGGCTCTTTACCAATCAAATTTGGCGGAATTTATCCATGTGATAAAAGTAGCGTTTTCAAAATTTCATATAATCTACACATTGAGCAAGAAGCATTTTATCACTCAATTCTGATGATGACATCTGGAATTTCGATGCGTTCGGAATAGGCAAGTTCAAAAAGAAGAAGCGATTTGGTTTTAGAAACGCCAACCAACATTCATATCTTTGAATTTAAAGTGAATGAAACAGCGAATCTTGCTCTTGAACAAATTGAACAAAAGGGATATGCAAACCCTTATTTAGCTGCAAACAGAGAAATAATTATTGTTGGGATAAATTTTAAAAACAGAGAATTGAATGAATGAGTTTCAAAAAACCTCAATGCAAAGTCCTGAAAGTCATCTCTCGCAATGCCTCTCCGTCTGTTAAAGACCCCTCCTCCACTCCTTTTGATTTTAAATCTAATTTCTTAATATCGGCAATAATCTGTACAACTTTTCCTAAACCGTAGTTTCTTGCCGCTAAACCATAATCCTTTGTGAAAAATGGATTTACACCCAACACAACCGCCAAATTTCTTTCAGATTTATCAGGCGTTGCATGAGTCAATAATACTTTTGAAAAGAAACTGTACAACAAAATTACAATTGGAGCCAAAGGGTTGTCTTTGGGATTTGCCGCAAAGAAATTCACAATCTGATTGGCTCTGAGAACATCTTTATTGATTAATGCTTTTTGAAATTCGAAATAATTGTATTCCTTGCTAATTCCAACAAATTTCTCCACAACCTGAGCGTTGATTTCCTCATCCACTCTCAAATTAAGCATGATTTTATCAATCTCCGAGGCTAAACGCTTCAAATCGTTACCAACGTTTTCGCAAAGCATTTCAATGGCTTTACGGCTAATCTTTAAACCATTTTCATGACAATATTCTAAAATCCAATCTGGGATTTTATTGTCATACAATTTTTTTGAGGGCATCATCACACCAGCCTTATCAAAAGCCTTCACCCAAGTTTTTCGTTCATCTGCACCTGTTTTAAAAACCAGCACTAAAATGGTCGAAGTCAGAGGGTTCTTAGCGTAGTTTTCAAGGGCAATTTGCATTTCCTTTTGCTCAATCCCTTGCAAACCTTGGGCTTCTTTTACCAAAATTAATTGTCGTTCAGCCATCATTGGAAAACGTTTGGCGTGCGACAGAAGGGAAGGAATTGTTAAATCTTTTCCGAAGAAAATAAATTGATTAAAACTTCTTTCCGAAGCAGAAATAGCGTGTTCTTCGATATAATCAGAAATTTTTTCGGTATAATATGGTTCGTCTCCATGAAGTAAATACAAAGGCGAATACGATTTTTTCTTTAAATCTTTTAATACTTCGGAGGATGTTTTTGACATTGGGTTTAGTTATTAGTTATTGAAAATTTGTTATTGGCATTGGCTCAGAATTAAAGCCCTAAATCACCTAAAAAGAATTCACTATGTTTTATTAATTCAGGAAAAAACGCTTGGAATTCCATTTCATATAAATCATAGTCATTTCTTAATTCTTCGGTGGCATTCTCTATTCCTGATACAAAACTGAGTCTTTTTGAAATGCCCGTTAAAGCCCATTCAATACCTTCGTAAGTATTATAACCAACAAACCAATTTCTTGAAACCATTGATTTAACCATTCTTTCCATCGGTTCAGGGATTTCTGCCTTCCTTTCTGCTAACAAATTATAAAAATTTTGAGCGTATTTTTCGAGTGATATTTCAGAATATTGATGAAAATTCTTTGCCAGAATATGGTCATAAAACATATCAACGACAATGCCCGAGAACTTGTGATATTTGGGTTGTAAACGGTCAATGCTTTGCCTAACCATTAAGTGATTATCCGTAAAAAAATCAATTTCTCGATGAAGTGTCATGCCTTTAATGACCGTTTCTGAGTATTGAGCATTAGTTAATTTATTCAAACGACCTTTTACAAAATCCCCTAAAAAATTTCCGATTTTAATATCATCGTCATCACCAGATAAATAAATGTGGGCTAAGAAGTTCAAAATAGCAGTTTTAAAGGTTTATAAAATATAAAGTTACCAAAAAACAGTTACCTTTTTAATGGTTATTTGTAACTTCGTGTAACATTTAAAAACTTATTAGGATGCAAATTACGAATGAAAAAGTGGTAACCTTATCTTATGAATTAACGGTGACCGATGCGGAAGGGCAAAAGGAATTAATTGAGACCGTTGAACAAGACGACCCAATGGCATTTATCCAAGGAATGAGCGGTTTGCCAGAGGCTTTCGAGGAAAACATTGAAGGGCTTTCAGAAGGTGATACTTTTGAGTTTTCAATTCCCGCAGAAGAAGGATATGGAGAATTTGACCCAACGGCAATTGTTGAATTACCAAAAGAAATTTTTAAGGTTGATGGTGAATTTGTTGAGGAAATGTTAGAAGTCGGGAATTATCTTCCAATGACCGACGATACTGGTAATCAGCTAAATGGGAAGATTATTGCGGTTGAAACTGATACTGTTAAAATGGATTTTAATCACCCATTAGTTGATAAGGAAATGTATTTTAAGGGTACAATTATAGGTGTTAGGGATGCCACTCAAATCGAACTCGAACATGGTCATGTTCATGGTGCAGGTGGCGTACAGCACTAATTTTAGTGATTGGTTACTGGAAAATAGTTATCAGTAATAGCCTTTCCCAGTAACTAATTACCAATAACTAATTACCAATCAAAATATGAAAAAACCCGCTTTTGATGATATTTTTATGGAATTGGCGGTTAATCTTGCCAAACGCTCGCACTGCATAAAAGCCCAAGTTGGAGCGGTTTTAACCCAAGATACTCGCATAATTTCTATTGGTTATAATGGTCCGCCCGCTGGTACTCATAATTGCGATGAAGAGTTTCCAATTGAGGGTTGTGAGAGAGATTCAAAAGGAAGTTGTTCATTAGCCCTTCATGCAGAACAAAATGCCATCTTATACGCTGCTAAAAACGGAGCATCAATTGAAGGAGCAACGATTTATGTAACGCTCTCTCCTTGTATCGCTTGTGCAAGGATAATTTATAGTATGAAAATCTCAAAAGTAGTCTTTCTAAATTCTTATGCTGAATATAAAAGAATTGGAAAAGACGAAGGCGTTGAATTTTTGAGAAAATTTGGGGTAGAAGTACTTAAATACCCTATTATTCCATAACAACTTGACAGCCTCAATTAAATTAGTAGCAAATATTTAAACTCATAATATGCAAAAACCACTTAAAATAGCAATTTTGGATATGTACAACAACTTTCCTGGTGAAGGAATGAGGTGCATTCTTAAACTCGTAAATGAGTTTCGAGAGAGAGAAAATCTATCTATCGAAACTTCAATTTTTAATGTTCGTGCAGAAAACAATATTCCAGATTTAACCTTTGATATTTATATTTCAACGGGAGGACCAGGAAGTCCTTTGGTATTGGGTGAATCTTGGGAAAAACCTTATTTTGAATTTATAGATTCTGTGTTTCAACATAACAAATCTAAAAATGTGGAATCTGGGGAAAGTGCAAAAAAGTTTATGTTCTTGATTTGTCATTCTTTTCAATTAGTGGCTCGTCATTTAGGTGTAGGAAATGTTACAAAACGAAAAAGCACAGCCTTTGGTGTTTTTCCAGTAAATCAGATTGACAAATCAATTCATGAAAAACTTTTTGAAGGACTACCCGAACCATTTTTTGTAGTTGATTCACGTGATTATCAATTGGTTAGCCCTAATAAAAAGAAGATAAAAGAATTGGGATTAACCATACTGAGAATGGAAAAAGAACGCCCTCATGTGAATTTAGAGCGTGCAATCATGGCAATTCGATTTTCAAATGAAGTGTTTGGAACTCAATTTCATCCAGAGGCTGATGGCATTGGAATGTCAAAATATTTATCAACCACCGAGAAAAAAAAGGTTGTTATAAAAACGCATGGCTTGGAAAAATACAATGATATGATTGATAAATTGGATGATCCAGATAAAATTTTATTGACCGAATCCATTATAATCCCTACGTTTTTAAAGATAGCTTCTGAGTCAGTTTTACATTCCCAATCAGTAATGTGATAAAGAAAAATAATTTAAGATTCTAATTATGCAATCACCCATCCGACAAACCTATAATCGCTCATTCAGTAAGGAAAAATATCAATTTTTTCTGAACGAAATGAACGATTCATTACCTGCCCCAATTGAGTTTAGGATTGCTGAAACGCCCGTTTTTGTGTCTAAATCATTAAAAAATAAATTAATTGAAACCTGTGAAAGTATCATTGATGTTATCGTAAAAGATGATTTTAAAGCAAAAACATCAAAAGCAATTCCTCACAACCAACACGTTCCTAACGAAAATAGCCATACATCATTTTTAGCCATTGATTTTGCAGTTTGTCAGGATGAAAAAGATGATTACATTCCACAACTTATTGAATTACAGGGCTTTCCATCGCTTTTTGGATTTCAGTACCTTCTTTCTGAAAATTATCAAAAGCATTTTCCAATTCCCGAAAATTATGATTTTCAATTCAATAATCAAGACAGAGAATCCTATATTGAATCGCTAAGAAAATTAATCATTGGTGACGGAAAAGTTGAAAACGTAATCATCTTAGAAATTTATCCCGAGAAACAAAAAACCAGAGTTGATTTTGATGTTACACAAAAATTAATTGGTGTAAAAGCCGTTTGTCTTACCAAAATAATAAAAGAGGGAAAAAAGCTATTTTACTTGAATGAAGGAATAAAAACCCCAGTTCTAAGAATTTATAACCGCTTGATTTTCGATGATTTGATAAATTATCCTAATCTAAAAACAGATTTTAATTTAACTGACGATGTTGACGTGGAATGGATTGGACACCCAAACTGGTTTTTTAGAATTAGTAAATATACTATGCCATTTTTAAGTAATAAATACATCCCTGAATGTCGTTTTTTGAGTGATTATCAAGGTAATTTTCCTAAGAATTTATCTGATTATGTGTTAAAACCGTTATTTTCCTTTGCAGGTACAGGGGTAATAATTAATGTGTCACTAACAGATTTAGAAAAAATTGAAGATTCAGAAAACTATATTTTACAGCAAAAAGTTAAATATGAGCCAGCCATACAAACTACCGATGGAAGCAAAGTGAAATGTGAGATAAGGATGTTATATATCTGGCAAAAAGACGAATTACGCCCAACTTTAATGACAAATTTAGCAAGGCTTTCAAGAGGAGAAATGATTGGGGTGAGATACAACAAAGATTTTGATTGGGTTGGTGGTAGCGTCTGTTTTATGGAAAAATAAAAATGTTTTTTGATAATTTTAAGGACGACTTCCCTTTGAAGGAAGCCGTCCTTTTACATACAAATTAATGATTACACATAGAGAATTATTTTTAAAGAACGTTGCTCAAACATCTGATTTCCCGCTTTCGCTCGAAATTGAGCGTGCCGAGGGAGTTTATATGTACGGGAAGGATGGCAAAGCGTATATGGATTTAATCTCAGGGATTGGTGTTTCAAACGTTGGACATCGACATCCGAAAGTTACGCAAGCCATTCATAATCAAGTAGATAAGTATTTACACTTAATGGTTTATGGTGAATATGTGCAAACGCCACAAATACTTTTAGCAGAAGCATTGGTAAAAACATTGACCAATGGATGCAGAAAATACCCGGTTTTAGATAATGTTTATTTTACAAACTCAGGAACGGAAGCAGTGGAGGGAGCCATGAAATTGGCAAAACGATATACTGGAAGACAAGAAATTATTTCATGCGTAAATGCCTATCACGGAGCAACCCAAGGGGCATTATCATTATCGGGAAGTGAAAATTTTAAACGAAACTACCGTCCATTACTTCCAGAAATTAAGCAAATCAGGCACGGGAATTTTGAGGATATTCAGTTAATAACTTGTAGAACTGCGGCAATATTTATCGAAATTATTGCGGGCGAAGCGGGCGTACGAATCCCTGATTATCAATATTTTATTGAATTAAGAAAACAATGCGATTTAACTGGAACTTTATTAATTATTGATGAAATTCAAACAGGATTTGGTCGTACAGGCACTTTTTGGGCATTTGAACAATTTGGGTTTTATCCTGATGTATTACTCTGTGCGAAAGGAATGGGTGGCGGAATGCCAATTGGTGCATTTATCGCAAATCAGAAAATAATGGCTGTTTTTAAGAATAATCCAATCCTTGGTCACATCACGACTTTTGGGGGACATCCAGTAAGTTGTGCGGCATCTTTGGCAACCTTAAACGTAATTTTAGAAGATAATTTATTAAGTAAAATAAAAGATAAAGCACTGATTTTCAAAGAATTACTTGTCCATGAAAAGATAAAAGAAGTTAGAAATCAAGGATTATTAATGGCAGTAGAATTTGAAGATTTTAATACCTTGAAACCAATAATCGACCGTGCAATTGCAGAAGGTATAATAACGGATTGGTTTTTATTTTGTGATAATTCGATGCGAATCGCACCACCGTTAATTATTACGGAAGAAGAAATTAAGAATGCGTGTCAAGTAATATTATCAGTTATCAATCAATAAAAAAAACAGTTATCAAATTCAATTATTCAGCAAAACTGTTAATTAATAATTGATAACTGTTAACTGAACCTATGCGTATTTAAGAACCGTTTGAGATAAAACAGCCTTTGGAATGTTTCCACCAACTAATCTCTCTTTTAATTCTCCATTTTTGAAAATCAGTAAAGTTGGAATTGAACGGATTCCCAAAGACGAAGGGATTGCTGAATTAGCATCAACGTCCATTTTTGCAATAACTGCTTGACCTTCCAAATCTCCTGCCAACTCCTCAACGATTGGTCCAATCATTTTACATGGTCCACACCATTCTGCCCAAAAATCTACCAAAACTGGTATGTCCGAATTAATCAGCTCCTGAAAATTATCATCAGTGGCTACAACATATTTTGCCATTTTAATTATTATTTAGTTTTAAATATAAATTCAAAATTACAACATTCTGAATTAAGTATTTGGTTCAAATTTGGTTTAAATTGGTCACAAAGTTTCTGAAAGTTTTATCACAAAGTAACCCAGAGTTTCATTTTGTGAGCAAAAGTTAGTAAAATTATTACTAAAAAAATGCTGTGCAATTTAATGATATACTTAAAGAAACTTTGTGACAAAACCCAAAAATAAAAAGTTGCCCGTCAGAAACAGACAACTTTCTTTCTGAAACAAAACCACAAGAACCATTACTTGTGGTTGAGTTACAATATTTTAGGCTTCAATCAACGACTCGTCGTGCTGAGAAATATCTAAACCAACCCTTTCCTCCTCTTCCGTTACACGCAAAGGAATAATTTTGTCGGTTAGCATTAATAATAAGTAAGACATCCCAAATGCAAAGGCAGAAACAACCGCTAAGGCAATTAAATGATGGAAGAAAAGCGAAGTTTCACCAAAAGCAAGTCCATTTCCCAAAGCACCTTCTGCCGTTACAACCGAATTGACAGCTCCATTTGCAAAAATTCCCGTCATAATCATACCCACCATTCCACCAACTCCGTGACACGGAAATACGTCTAAGGTATCATCTAATTTAGAACTTGCTCTCCAATGTGCTGCAATATTTGAAATAATTGCTGCACAGGTTCCAATGGTAATTGCGGCTGTTACCGAGACAAAACCAGAAGCGGGTGTTATAGCAACTAAACCTACAACCGCACCAATACAAAATCCAAGAGCTGAAACTTTACGACCACGAGTTACGTCAAATAATATCCAAGATAAGCCCGCCGCTGCCGCCCCTACGTGCGTTGTGGCAAAAGCTGAAACTGCCAAAGGACCCGCTCCAACTGCTGAACCTGCGTTAAATCCGAACCATCCAAACCACAACAAACCTGTTCCTAAAAGTACGTACGGAATGTTAGCAGGAGGTAAAACATTAGCCTCAACGTGTGATTTACGTCTTTTTAAGTATAATGCGCCAGCCAAAGCCGCCCAACCCGCACTCATGTGAACAACAGTTCCACCCGCAAAGTCAAGGACACCGTATTTGAACAACCATCCTTCTGGATGCCACGTCCAGTGAGCCAAAGGTGCATAAACGATTACACAGAAAAGCACCATAAATAATACGAAAGCACGAAAGTTAATGCGTTCTGCCAAAGCGCCAGAAATAAGAGCAGGAGTAATAACGGCAAATTTCATTTGAAAAAAGGCAAATAAAGCAAATGGAATCGTTGGGGCTAATGACCACGGCTTTCCGTCAAAAACACCTTGAAACATAAAATAAGTCAGTGGATTTCCAACGTAACCTCCTACTGATTCTCCAAAGGCTAAACTAAAACCAAAAACTATCCAAATGATAGTGATTACACCCATGGCAATAAAAGATTGCAACATGGTTGAAATTACGTTTTTGTGGTTTACCATACCACCGTAGAAATAAGCCAAACCAGGAGTCATTAAAAGTACAAGTCCTGATGAAACAAGCATCCAAGCGGTATCACCAGTATCAATACCTTCGGTTACAGCCGCCCCTGGTGCAGGAACAAATGCAGCTCCAATTGCAATTAAAAGCAATATGCCAAGCGGGAGCCAAGATGGTTTTTGTTGTGTCATGTGGTTTATTAATTTAAGGGTTTTTAAAATTGGATTTGTTTACAGAAAATACTGATAATCAGATAATTACCTAATTATTAGTAAATATTTTTAGAATTTATAAATCATTGCTAAACCCAAAGTTGTCTGAGATTTAGTATCTTTTCCATCTCCGTTTATAAAGAAACTTTTATCAAAAGTATCAATTCGTAATTCTGGTTTTAAAAGTATATGACCATCTGCCACGGTAATTGAAGGTGTCAAAGTGATTGAAGAAACTGAAACGCCAGTCGTAGAGATGATATTTCCTTCTGCATCTCTTGTTGGAATTACTAATCCTCTCACCGCATTTGAATTGTCAAAACTTTCATATCTGGCTCCTAAACTGAATGTACTTGAGATATCGTATTTCGGATAAATTGCAAATCCACCCCAAGATTCTTTATCGTATTTTCCATCTCCATTAACATCTTGTACACCCGTTGCAGCATTTAATCCTAAGGAAAATTTGTCTGTAATTTGATAAGTTGCCACTAAATCTAACAATGAATATTGCCCATCTGGTGTTTTTCCAGTCGCTGGATCTGTTCCTGCTTCGTTGGATGTTATTGCGTTTAAATAAACGTTAAATCCTTTGGCAGGCTGAGCAAAAATCTGTGCAATCAAGCCAAGTTGACCATTATTATCGTTCAAAGCATCAACATTGTTAATTAATCCTCCCATAATTGAGAATTTATCAGAGAAGGCATAGGCTGCCTTCACACCAATGTGATAAAAAGGACCATTATTGAACAAATTGGATAATGAGTAATGATAATTAACAGGTGCATCAATTACTTCATAACCAATATGCGTTCCAAATTGTCCAGCCGTAAGCGTTAATTTATCAGTTGCTTTCCAATTGTAATAGGCTTGCTTAATTGCCAAAGCTGTTCCAGTTGTAGATTGTTTACCACCTATTAATAACGGACTTAAAACATTTCCATATTGTCCTAAATCTGCATTTGGTCCGAACGTTAAATCTACAACAACATCAGACTTTGCGGTTGAGTAACCTATTTTTGTTTGAACCAATCCCAAAGAGAATTGCCCTGAGCGTTGGTCAAAAGCTCTGGCAGTTCCAGAAGCTCCCAAATTGCTTCTATCTTTCGGACTATTAAAATTCGCCATATAGTACGAATCAATATATCCCGAAAATGTGAATTTTCCTTTATCTTCTGTCTTTTCTTGTGAAAATGATGAAAATCCCAAAAGCAAAGAAAATACGGTGGTTAAGGCTTTTTTCATAATAAAATTTTGTCTCGTGTTTTAAGTAAATGCTTGATTACGACACAAAGATTATAGGTAAAATTTACTAATCCAAATTTATTGTATAATTTTTTAACAAGTTTTGAAGGAATTTTCAAAAAATAATCCAAATATAGTATTAATTTAAACCTATTTATTGTAATTATACATTAATTTTTGAGTAATAGATTAATTTTTTAACTTATTCTGTGAAATTAACAAAAAACCAAATATTCTAAAATTGAAATTCTAAGAAAAAATATAATTATTCCGATATTAAATAAAATAAAAATCCGTTCATTCAGATATTCCGAAAAATATCCAAATGAACGGATTAATAATAATATTTGGTTTTATCTCGCTATATATCCAATTTGCTCGTCTTCATCCTCAAAAACTAACTCTGCATCTTTCTCCCAAATTTCCATTTCACATGGTTTGCAATTAAACTTTAATTTATACTCATTTTCACCGTGTTTCAAGGTTAAAGGCTCTACTAACTTTTCGCCCATTGTTTCTCTTTGAAATCTTGCACATTTTCCTAATTCATATTTTACACAATATTTGGTGGTCATAACTCGTGCTTTCCCTGGATCCCATTGCAATTCAAAAGCCTTTTCAATTTCAGTTACGCCATGTCTATGATAAAAAGCCCTTGCCATTTTGTTTGACACGTTATACATGAAATCCAGTTTTTGAACGGGATAAGGATGATCAGTTTTCTGAATTTGAAATTCCTCACGATGATATTCTTTTATCCTAACCTCAACCAATTGTTCTAAAACCTCTCTTCTAATTTCATTCACTTTTGAAATAGGCAAAAACCAATTCTGAGAAAATTCAACTTCAATATTATCTACAATGAATGGCGTATTACCTGTTTTTGCCAGATTTTTTTTAATATTTGGTATCACAGATTCCTCACTTTTTGCAAATTCCTTGGTATTTAAGAAACTCGAAATACTTTGGTGACCGTCTTCATCAGTTGCCAATAATTGAAAACCATTGGGTGTTTCCGTAAATTTCAAAGAAACGCCAATTTTACGAACCGCACTGTTTTCTTTTTCAACCATTTTGTTAAATTCAGCATCCGAATTTCTATAAATAATGGTTCCAACTGCCAAATTTTTAAAGGTATTTGGCACTACTAAATCGTTGACAATAATATTTACTTGCGTACCATCGGGTTCACCGTTTTCATTGACAAAAAATAGTCCGTCACCATTGTTTAGCTTTTCGTAATTTTCAATAACATAGCCATTTGCCTTGATTTCCAATAACTTACCAATCAATTGCCCTTGCGATTTTGGACTTTCCCACGAACCAATTTTCTCTTTGCGTTTATTCACAAAATAATCCGTGTATCCTCGATTAAAACTTCTGTCCATTTCTGGCTCAAAATTATAAAATGTTCTACCCGAAGATGCCTTCTCGTAATTTTCGTTATTTTCTAAAAACGAATCTAATTTCTTCCGTAAATAAGAGGTATTATTTTTGACGTAAACCAAGTCCTTCAAACGTCCTTCAATTTTAAAAGAAGTGACTCCTGCTTCAATTAAATTGGGTAGTTGGTTGCTCAAATCTAAATCTTTGATGGATAATAAATGACTGTTGGCGATAAGAGTT
>JAYUIP010000865.1:0-1391 GCA_043765945.1 Arcicella sp. | reverse complement strand
ATTTGAAATTAGAAGCAACTACTGATTACACAATTATACCTTTTACTTATAAAAAAAGATTTGAGTTTTTTAATGCAAATCCTTACTTAGGCATTTTTGGTTTTGCCTTGATTTTACCACTAATTTTACTCGTATTATTAGGCATTATCAGAAAAGGAAAAGCGTATTATATATTGGCAATTGCTTTTGTATTGCACTTTTTAGCCATAGCTTTCACGGCAGCTTATGACCCTTGGAAAGGTCGCTATATGATTAGTACCGCTGTTTATGCCGTTCCATTTTTATCTCTGCTTTTCACAAATTGGAATGTAAATAAACGAAAGTTTAGCTTTTTGAATTTGTATCTTGGTATTGTTGTTTTGATTGGATCATTATCAGCAGTTTTAGCAGTTTTTTTAAATGAAAGATGCCTTCCGATTGCAGCAATGGGCAGACCGTCAGCTTTTGATACCGAAAGAATTGCATTACAAACTTGGGCAAGACCTGATATTACACCCGCTTATCAAAAGTATAATCAACTTGTTCCTCAAAATGCTCACGTTGCTTTAGCTACCATCAATGATGACTATGAGTACCCATTGTGGGGAGATAAAAAATTAACTCGAAAATTATACGTTGTTAATCCATTTGAAAAAGGAGTTCAACCATTTCCGAAAGAAGCAGAATATCTATTTTTCGATAAAAGTGTCATTAAGCCTCAAAAAGGGGATATTCGTTTAGGAACAGACACAACTTTAACGAATTTAATTGTGAAAGGTGAGGATTATTATTTAAGAAAATTAAAGTAGAATGAAACTTGGCATCATGCAGCCCTATATATTTCCGTACATTGGATATTTTCAATTAATCAATGCCGTTGATAAATTTGTGATATACGATGATGTGAATTTTATTAACAAAGGCTGGATTAATAGAAATAGAATGCTGAATAATGGAAAAGATAGCCTTTTTTCGATTCCGCTAAAAGAAGCAAGTCAGAATAAATTAATTAACGAAATTGATGTAAATTGGGATAGTGCTTGGAAAAATAAATTCTTAAAAACCCTTGAACAATCTTATAAAAAAGCTCCATTTTATCAAGAAACATTACTCATTATTCAACAAACTTTGAGTGTTGACGATGAACCAATTTCAAAAGTGATTGAGCATAATTTAAGGTTAATTTGTAAGTATTTAGATATTAAAACCGAAATAGTTTCAAGCTCGGCTATTTATCAAAACACGCATACAAAGGCTCAGGAAAGAATTTTAGATATTTGTTTACAAGAAAAAGCGACGCAATATATCAATCCAATTGGTGGATTGGAACTTTATGATAAAGACTTTTTTGAGGCTAAAAATATTACCCTAAACTTTATCAAATCGAAGCCAATTGAATATCCGCAATTCAA
>JAYUIP010000864.1:0-4205 GCA_043765945.1 Arcicella sp. | reverse complement strand
CATTATTTCCCCATTTTGAATGGATTAGTTGCAGGTTTAATTGCCTCTTTTATTGGAACGGTTATTATTTTAATGACCTCCGAATTTACCCCAAAAAGCATATTTCTGTTAAATCCTGACGGATTTTTGGAGGTTTTAGCCATTCCTATTTTGATAGTTTACACGCTCATGTATCCGCTCGTCTGGGCAATTGTAGGATTATCCAAATGGTTCATTAACAACGTCTTACGCTTAGAATATTCCGAAGAGCGCCCCGCCTTCGGACTGACAGATTTGAACAATTATCTCCAAAATCTTAACCGTAAAGTTTCCACCGATGAAGAAACCGAAGTTGATACAAAAATCTTCAATAATGCCCTTGAATTTAAGCAAGTAAAAGTGCGTGATTGCATGATTCCGAGAACGGATATTGTGGCGATGGATATTGAAGGTGGCGTGGACGAATTAAAGAAAACTTTTGTAGAAAGTGGTCATTCGAGGGTTCTGGTCTATAAAGAAACAATGGAAGATGTTTTAGGATATTGTCATTCGTTGTCGATGTTCAAAAAACCGAAAGAGATTCAAGGCATTTTAACGTCAATTCCAATTGTGCCAGAAGCCATGCCTGCGAAAGATTTATTATTCAAATTTTCTAAGGAACACAAGTCGTTGGCGTTGGTGGTGGATGAATTTGGCAGCACCGCAGGATTGGTGAGTATGGAAGATGTGATGGAGCAAATTTTTGGTGAAATTGAGGATGAATACGATGATAATGAAGACCTGACTGAAAAGCGAATTGAGGATAGGACTTACTTGCTTTCGGGACGTTTAGAGATTGATTATTTGAACGATAAATACGACTGGAATCTCCCAGAAGGCGATTATGATACGTTGGGTGGCATGATAACAAATATCAATGAGGACATTCCAGAATTGAACGAAACCATCATTTATCAACCTTTTAACTTTCAAATCATAGAAATGACCGATGCTCGAATTGACTTAGTGAGAATGACAATTATCGGAGATATTGAGAAGAAATCGGAAGGGTTTTCGATGAAACATTGATTTCGATGTTTGTAACTTCAACGTTCGGGTTAGTAGTCGTCCGAACATCGAATAACGAAAATCAAGCATCGAAAATAACCCGCATTAAAGTTTCAATCTTCATCTCTGTTTCATACCATTCTTTCACAGGATTTGAGTCTTCCGTAATCCCACAACCTGCATAAAAAATAGCCTCATTTCCTGCAATTTTCATCGTACGGAGATTCACGAATAAATAGCTTTCTTCGTTCATGTTTACAGGTCCCAAAAATCCACTGTAAAATTCTCTGTCGTGTAATTCTTGTTCGGCAATAATTCGTAAGGCTGGCACTTTTGGCATTCCACAAACTGCTGAGGTTGGGTGCAATAATTCCAACATCACCGTTCCCAATTGTGGAAAGTTAACCTCTTTAGTATCAACCATGTAATCCGTTCTAAGGTGCATCAAATTTCCTGCTTGAACCGTTTTTGGACCACTTTCATGGTATTCTCTCAAACGAATTTTCTTGAAACATTCAATAATGTAACGACTCACAAAAGCCTGTTCCTCAATTTCCTTGTGCGACCAACGAATCTCTGCTGACAATAAGGTTTCACCATTTACCCCAATTGCTGATTGTGTTCCTGCCAAAGACATCGTTCTGAACTTTCCATCCTTGTCGATACTCACCAAAGTTTCAGGCGTTGCACCTAACCAAAAGCATTGGTGTTCAGGTAGATATACCAACGAAATAAAAGCATTTGGATAAGCAAGACACAGTTTCTGAAATGCTTCAACAACCTCAAAAGCATCGGGTAGAGTAATGTTTTTTGTACGAGATAAAACTACTTTTTGAACTTCTCCATTTTCAATCTGGTTAATGGCACTACTCACCATTTCGGCAAAAAGCATTTCATTATATCGTCCAAAACTCTTTTCTTCGACATCAAAATCTGGATGAATTTGTGGCGTTTTTTTATCAGTTATTTCATCATCATTGATGCACACTAAATATTGCTTTTCAAAAACCTGTTGCTCAACGTTATTGTCATTAACTTGCTGATTATCAGAAGAAAAACTATAATGCAGATCACTTTTTATGAATAAAGATTCTCCTTGAAACGGACTCATCACAAAACCCGAAGGCATTTCTTCCAAATCCACTTTCATGCGTGAAGCACGTCCAGAAAGGTCGATGATTAATTGCTTCTTAGTCGTTTTAGGTAATCGCCAAAGAGCAATCGGGAAACCTTCTGACAAAGCAATATTCCAAAGATTTCGAATCTTTGGAGATTTAATGGAAATATGTTTTTCTAAAATAGTTGACATAAGATTCTATCCTTTGTTTATCAACATATTGTTTTGAAAAGGGGTTTCGAGAAATTGAAAAAATCGTAGTAATATTTTTATAAGACAAATGTCTTCTTAGAAAATGATTTTTTAGTTGAAATTATAATATTTTACAGGTATCAAAATAACAACATCTTATATTTAGTGTAAGTTGTATAATTTTATTATATTCACGAAGTTTAAAATATTTTGGCAAACATATGAAAAAATAAACATGAAAAAAATCCTAATCATTCTATTAACATTGTCCACAATAACAACCTTCTCTCAAAAGAAGAAGACCGTTGTTTCGGCTCCACAAAATACTGACAAACAGACCATTATTTCGAATATCGACAAACGTTTTGATGCATATGCAGGCATTTCCCAACAAATCTGGAATTATGCAGAGTTGGGATATATGGAAGAAAAATCTTCTATTTTATTGCAAGAATTACTAAAAAAAGAAGGCTTTAATGTTCAAGCAGGCATTGCAGGCATCCCAACGGCTTTTTTAGCGACTTTTGGCGAAGGCAAGCCAACCATTGGGATTTTAGCTGAATATGATGCTCTCCCAGGATTAGCTCAAGAATCTGTTCCAGAAATAAAACCAATTCCAAATCAACGTGGTGGACATGGTTGTGGACATAATCTGTTTGGAACAGCATCGGTTGCGGCAGCTATTGAGGTGAAAAATTGGTTACAAAAATCTGGACAAAAGGGAACGGTCAAACTGTATGGTTGTCCTGCCGAAGAAGGTGGTTCGGGCAAAGTTTACATGGTTCGGGAAGGGCTTTTTAATGATGTAGATGTGGTTTTACATTGGCATCCAGGTTCGCAAAATTCGGCAGATGCGGGAACGTCTTTGGCAAATAAAAATGGCAAGTTTCGTTTCAAAGGCATTGCGGCTCACGCTGCGGCTTCGCCCGAAAGAGGTCGCTCGGCTTTGGATGGCGTGGAATCAATGAACATGATGGTGAATATGATGCGTGAACACATTCCGCAAGATACTCGGATTCATTACGTAATTACGAAGGGCGGAGATGCTCCAAATGTGGTTCCTGCTTATGCTGAAGTATATTATTACGCTCGTCATAAAGATCGTGACATTGTGCAAAGCATTTGGAAACGGATAGAAAATGCGGCTCAAGGAGCGGCTCTCGGAACGGGCACAAAAGTGGAATGGGAAGTTTTGGGTGGTGTTTTTAACCTTCTACCAAACGTTACATTGGCTGAAACGATGCACAATAATTTAGCAATAGTTGGTGGCGTAACATATAACGACGATGAGAAAAAATTTGCTGAAAAAATCGCTGAAACTTTGGGCGAACAAAAACAACCTATCGAAAACGCCAGTAAAGTAAAAGATTTTAGAGATGCTTCTGAAAGTGCTACCAGCGGAGGCTCAACGGATGTAGGTGATGTGAGTTGGACGGTTCCAACGGTGGGCTTACAGACTGCCACGTGGGTTTCGGGTTCAGCGGCTCACAGTTGGCAATCAACGGCGGCAAGTGGCATGACGATTGGTCAAAAAGGAATGATTGTTGCCGCTAAAACGTTGGCTTGCACCGCTCTGGATTTGTATAAAGATGCCACACTTATTGAAAAAGCAAAAGCGGAATGGCTACAAAAACGTGGGGCTAATTTTAAGTATGAGGCATTGTTAGGTGATAGAAAACCTGCCTTGGATTACCGTAAATAAATATCCCAATATTAGACCACAGATTTTGCGGATTAGACGGATTTACACAGATTTTTGATAATTAATCCGTGTAAATTTGCCCAATCCTTTAAATCCGTGGTCTATTGTTTATATCTGCGAATATTCAGTTGGAGTCAAAAAGTGAGTTTCATTTTTTGTCATTGCATG
>JAYUIP010000863.1:0-1393 GCA_043765945.1 Arcicella sp. | reverse complement strand
GTTTTCGGACTCGGCTCTGATTTATTTTCAAGTATAAAATTAAGAACATGAATAATACAGATACATTTAAACAGAAATCAAAGAAATTTATTAATGATTATTATGGATGGATATTATTGATTTCAGGGGTAATAATGTTGATGTTAATTACGAAAGGGGATTTTTTAATAGATTTTATAAAAGGTTGGAATGATGGAATTAGGGATAAAAATATATCTGAATTTGATGCCATTGGAGAAGCATCTACTCCTATCAAAGATTTTATAGCAATATTTTTGGGGATGTTATTAGCAATTTTAATTTTTGTTCTTCTAATAAAATTTCTCGGCAATTTCTTCTATCACTTATTTTTAAAATATATCTTGCAAAAAAGTAACACTTTATACATTTCAGCTTTTGTAGTATGGCTCTTAGTATTGTATAATTTCACATGGGAATTATGGTTTGCAACTTTTAATAAAACCAACGCTTTTGAAAAACATTTTTTATCTGTCAAAAAATTGATGTCGGAAAAAGAATTTACAAGTCTTTTAACTGATTATCAGCAAGATTATGCTTCACTTGCAACCGCATTAATTTTGTTATCAATCTTTGCTTATGTGTTCATCAAAAACTACGTCCAAACCAACAAAACCCAAGCAAAACTAATCGCACAAAAATCACAAGCGGAGTTGGCGGCTTTGAAGGCACAGATAAATCCGCATTTTTTGTTCAATGTTTTGAATAATCTCTACGGCACTGCCATTGTGGAGGAAAGTCCCAAGACTTCTGAGGGAATTTTGCAACTTTCCAGCATTATGCGGCACGTGGTGGAGGGAACAAAAAACGAGAAAATTGAGACTGAAAAAGAGATTCGTTTCTTGAATGATTACATTGATTTGAGCAAAATTAGAATTCCAAATCGCCCCAATATCAGGATTGAAACAACGATTGATTATGATGAAACGCCCACAATGATTGCCCCGCTTTTGGTGATTCCGTACCTCGAAAATGCCTTCAAATATGGCATCAGCATGAACGAAGAATGTTTTATTGAAATGAGTTATATCGTTAAAAATCAACAACTTGAATTCGTTTGCAGAAACAGTATTATCAAAACTAATGATAAATTGGAAGTAGGAACGGGTACGGGTTTAGAAAATACCCAAAAGCGTTTAGATTTATACTATCCCTCTGGTTATCAGATCAGTACGAGTTCAGTAGAGGGGATTTTTATGGTAAAATTAACTGTTAATTTAAGTTTATAGAAGCCCAGACGAACCGAACATCAAACATCGAAAAACGAACATCGACCATGTTAAAAGCAATTGCCTTAGACGATGAACCCATGGCTTTGGAAGTCATCAAAGCTCACGCCAATAAAATCAGTTTTCTTGAACTCCAAGCCACTTTT
>JAYUIP010000862.1:0-4215 GCA_043765945.1 Arcicella sp. | reverse complement strand
AGTGATAGAATATTGGGCGGTTATTTTAAGCGAACTCAAAATAAGGATTAAGGTAAAGAATAGTATTTTGTTCATGAGATTGTGGTTTATTTTTATATAAATGAAGAAAATTATCTGATATGCAAACTTGTTACGAAGGTATAACCGATTCATTAGCAAATTATTAAAGATTCTTTTTAAACCAAAGAGTGTAAGAATATAATTCACGAGATTCTTCGATATATTTAACTCATCATTCATAACTTATCACTCATAACTTCATAAAATCCTTACCTTTGCAAATCAAAAAACAACAAATTAAAATGGACATATACGTAGGTAGCATACCTTTCAAATGGAAGGATTCAAATTTAGTGGCGATTTTTGCAGAATTTGGTGAAGTACATTCTGCCAAAATCGTGATGGATAAATTTACTCGTCAGAACAAAGGTTTTGCCTTCGTGGAAATGCCAAATGATGAAGAAGCAAAAGCGGCAATTAAGGGATTAGATGGTAAAGAATTTGAAGAAAGAAAAATTGTGGTAAATCAATCAATTCCTAATAATGCAGGAAGTTTAGAGAAAGATTCCAAAAAGAAAAAAGTCTATTCAAAGCCTGAAAACAAAGAATGGAAGCCGTTTATGGGTATTGGGAAGAAGCGTAAATAACATCACTAAAAGCTGAATTTATCATGAAACTGCTTCTAATTTTACCATTATTTTTATTTATTTATACCACAAATGCCCAAGGGATTCTCTCGCATGAGGAAGCCATAAAAATTGCGTTGGAAAATACTTATTCCATTAAAATTGCGAGAAGTAATCAGAAAATTGCAGAGAATAACAACACTTCTGGCAATGCTGGAATGTTGCCAATGGTTACTGGAAATATCAATAAAAACTTCAATGTTAGTGGTGTTACAATTGGACTTTTTGACCCTAATCTTGCAGCCATCGAACGCTCAGGCGTACAAAATAATACGGGTGGAACGGGAATAAATGCCATCTGGACGCTTTATGATGGCTTAGGAATGTTTATTGCTCGTGACCGTTTGCGAGAATTACAGAAAACAACGGTCACGCAATTAGAGAGTTCAATCGAAAATTCGGTTGCCCAAGTCAGCAATGCTTATTATGACATTATTCGACAGTCGAGGCGAGTGAAAAATTTGAAACAAGGCTTAGATATTTCAAATGACAGACTGAAACTTGCCAGAGATAGATACGAAGTAGGGCAAGGTTCAAAAGTTGATTTTCTTTCGGCACAAGTGGATTTTAACGAAGACAGAGCCACCTTAATTGCGACAGAACAAGCCTTAGAAAGCTCTAAAATTAATCTTAATTCCTTGTTAATCAGAAACTTACAAACAGATTTCAACACACTTGATACCATTATTTTTGATAAAAATCTTTCTCTGGAATTGCTCCGTGAGGCAACGCTTAAGCAAAATCCAAATTTAATATTAGCTGAACAAAATAAACGGTTGGCAAATTTTGATTTTCAACTTCAAAAGGCAGCCCAATTTCCACAAGTTGATTTGCTGACTGGTTACAATTACAACACCTTAAATAATGGTGCTGGGGCTCCACAAGCCACAAAATCGTTGCAAAGTTTTGCTTTTAATTACGGAATACGTGCATCCATAAATATTTTTGATGGCTACAATCAAAAGCGAAGAATTCAAAATGCTAAGATTAGTCAAGAAATAGCGAGTTATCAAGAAGGCGACCTCAGAAATCAACTAAACACGGCTTTGGAAAGAACATTTTTGAGTTATAAAAATGCTTTGGAACTGATAACATTAGAGACAGAAAACTACAAAATTGCTCGTCAGAATATTGATATTGCCTTTGAAAGATACAAAGTAGGAAACTCAACATCTTATGAACTTCGTGAGGTTCAACGCAATGCCGTGGCGGCAGAAACTCGTTTGATTGAGTCGGAATTTAATGCGAAGATCACAGAGATTGAATTGTTGCGGTTGAGTAGCAAAGTTATAGAATAAATCAATAGATTTGAGCAATTAAACACAACGGTTATGAACTCAAACAACATTATTTACATGGATGTTAATGCTCCAAGAATTCATCAAGAAATCATTGCTAAATTAGTTTATGGTGTTACATCTTTCTTCAAAAATGGAGAAACCAGTCTATTCCCGTATCCTGAAACGATGATTGATGAAAGTGAAACGAGTCCAGTTCCTGATGTCATGTTAGTGAACCGTGAAAATGATTTGGCAGAAGCAATTATCGAAATTACTCATACCCAAGGTTTTAAAAAAGACGCACAGAAAGTCAAAGAATTGATGGAAGAGTATGGTGTTCCAGAAGATTTTATTTATGACTATAAATTAAAAACTTGGCAAAGTATATCACAAAAAAATAATGCTTCACAATCGTATTGCGAAGCATTAGGCTATGATTTAAACAATTTTTTAATTGATTAAACTTCCTCAATCTCAACCGACATTTGCTTATCATACAACTCCCGATAAATCCCATTTGCTTCCATCAAATCCTCGTGCGTGCCTTGTTCAACGATGCTTCCATCGTCCAGCATAATAATCTTATCTGCCAATTTTGCCGATGAAACACGGTGCGAAATAATCACCGAAGTTCGTCCCTTCATAATACCTTGGAGATTATTCAAAATCTGATTTTCGGTTTTAGTATCAACTGCCGAAAGGCAATCATCCAAAATCAAAATTCTTGGCTCACGGGCAATGGCACGGGCAATGGATAGGCGTTGCTTCTGCCCTCCTGAAAGTGTAACACCTCTTTCGCCCAAAACGGTATCAAATCCTTCTGGAAAATCAATCACATTATCATACAAATCTGCATCTCTGGCGGCTTGAATAATTTGCTCTTCCGTCATTTCATCCGACCCAAATTTTACGTTATTTCTAATGGAATCTGAAAACAAGAAAACGTCTTGCGGAACGTAACCAATCTGAGAACGTAAATCATTAACATTTAGATTTTTAATGGGTAAGTTATCAATCTTTATCTCTCCTTCTGAAACATCATACATCCTGCATAAAAGATTGGCAATTGTACTTTTTCCAGAACCTGTTGTTCCCAAAATTGCCACCGATTCTCCCGCTGAAACCTTCATTGAAAAATCCTTTAAAGCCATGATCCCTGAGTCTGGATAGACAAAATGAACATTCTTTACTTCAATATCTCCCTCAATCTCTTTGTTAATATTTTGCGCTGAAACGATGTCTGTTTTGATGTTCAAAAATTCATTAATTCGTTGTTGAGAGGCCGCCGCCCGTTGAATTTGAGAAGCCGTCCAACCCAAAGCAATCATGGGCCACGTGAGCATATACACATACATAATAAACTCAGTAATACTACCAGGAGTCAGTCGCCCAGCCATCACTTCCATACCACCCACATACACCACAATCACTGAACTTAAACCCGCCAAGACTGAAACCAAAGGTGAAAAAAGCGAATCTACTTTTACCAAATCCAACGATTTTTGACGGTAAACATTGGCTTGTTTTGTGAACGCAATTGTGGAAGGTTCTTCTTGTACGAATGATTTCAAAACCCTAATCCCAGAAAAAGCCTCTTGCGTAAAAGTGGAGATTTTGGACAAATTAGCCTGAATTTGCTCCGACTTCCGCATGATTATAGTATTGACAAAATAGATACTAAATGATAAAAACGGCACGGGTAAAAGTACCCACAATGTCAATTTTTGATTCACCGAAAGCATATACCAAATCACCAAGATAAAAACTGTTATTAAATTCAGTCCGTACATAATGGCAGGACCAACATACATACGAACCTTGTTGACATCTTCCGAAATTCGAGCCATTAAATCACCCGTATTGCTTTTGCGATAAAAACTCAAAGGAAGCGTTTGATAATGATGATAAATTTCATTTTTCAAGTCAAACTCAATGTGTCGAGACATTACAATCAAGGTCTGACGTACTAAAAACAAGAAAACACCTTTCAGTAAAGCCAATACTAAAATCATGATTCCGTACATCAAAATCGAAAATGCAAAGAATTCATAAACTGAAGACTGCAATTTAAAACCGTCAAAAAGGAAATATAAGTCAATGGTTTCTTTGACTAAATCAAGGGCATAACGTACAATTTGGGCAGGGACAACGCCAAATAAATTGGAGACAGCCGTGAAAATTGTACCCAAAATTAAGTACCATTTATATTTGAGGAAGTATTTGTTAAGATGTTTTAGGTATTTCATATA
>JAYUIP010000861.1:0-1397 GCA_043765945.1 Arcicella sp. | reverse complement strand
CAATTAGAAAGTTATACCCTATGTCGTTCCAACCATTTGTACCCGTATGAAAAATGTAAATATTCCTCATTATGTCTGTATAATTGGTATTCGTATTTTAACCTGCCGCATGATGAACGATGATGTGTTTAACGGTAGTTTTAGTTGGTAATTCTTTGGGCGGAGTGAGTCCAAAACGCCATAAACTTGCAGGAATTACGGTTGGTTTCTCGCAATCTGCGTAGATTCGGGCTGATTTTGTTACTACATCTGGCAGAATTAAAGGCGTTACAAATATTCTATTCATAATTAAGTCACCCATAAAACTTTCTGACCTTATTTTCAAGGAAGAAATAGGCTCTGAGAATACAACTAATTGAGATTTAGTAGGTTCATGATCGTCGGATTTAACTAAAATTTCTTCATCCTTTACAACTACCCAAAACTTACCAAATGATTGATTATCAGACAAATTAAAGGATATACTGGTCACTGGAGAATCAAATTGGATTGTTTGAGCATCTTGATTTTTTACGTTAATTACAGATTTATCAATACGAGCTGATTGCTGAGCCGTGGTTTGAAATAGAATCATGAATAATAGTATAAAAAGATAGTTTTTTTTCATAAATAGTTAAGTTTTGAAAATGAGTTTAAGCAATTCGTTAATCCAATATACGATTTTAGCTTATAATTTACACAAATTATTTTCAATAAATATTTTACAAAATATATAACTGCCTGATTATCAATTAATTACATATAAGTGTTCCACGTGAATATGTAACTTACTGAATATTAAGCACTTAACAAGTTATCCACAAAATTGTAGATAGTGTTCCACAAAACAGGTACATTATGCGTAAATTTGGGGATAATTTAATCCAAAACTTATGCAAAAGATAGATTCATTAAACCAAGTCGCAGAATTTCACCGTACATTCAAAGCACCTATATTAGACACGCCACAAATTCCCTCGGCTGACCGTTGTAAATTACGAGTAAGTTTGATTGCCGAAGAATTGAGAGAACTACAAGAAGCTATTGATAATAATGATTTAGTAGAAGTGGCAGATGCTCTTTGTGATATTCAATACGTGCTTTCGGGAGCCGTTTTGGAGTTTGGCTTGGGTGAGAAATTCGTTAGTTTATTCGATGAAGTACAACGCTCGAATATGTCCAAAGCGTGTAATTCTTACGAAGAAGCCGAAGCAACCGTTGCTCATTACGCTAAAAAAGATGGTACAGAGGCAGAAATCGTGCAAGATGGAGATAAGTTCTTGGTTTATAGAATTGTAGATAATAAAGTTTTGAAGTCGGTAAAATATTCTCCTGCGGATTTGAAAGGTATTTTGAATTAAGGGTAAATCACTAAGAATTCTTGATATAAATTAAACTATTTTTATAGTTCAAAACAT
>JAYUIP010000860.1:0-1399 GCA_043765945.1 Arcicella sp. | reverse complement strand
TTACGGATTCACAGTTAGAAGATTATTTATCGAAAAACAAAGATGCTTTCAAAGGACAAAACACTCGTTCAATTCAGTATGTGACATTTCCAGTAATTCCTTCAAAAATTGATACGGCTTCTTTTTACAACGACATCAAGCGTTTGGCAAAAGAATTGGCAATTACGAAGAATGATTCAGCTTTTGCGATGATGAATTCGGACATAAAAACGCCTTATTACGCAACGTTAGCGGAGATTCCAGAATCGGTGAAAAGTCAATTATCTTCAATGACTCCTGGTGGAATTTATGGACCTTTCAAAAACGGAATGTCTTATTCGATTTATAAATACGGTGGTATTCAGAAAGACACGTTGTTTACCGTTCGTGCGAGTCATATTTTAATTCAAGCTCCAAAAGCATCATCTGATTCAGTAAAGGCGGCAGCTCGTGTACGTGCAAACGGAATTTTGGCACAAATCAAAGGTGGAGCGGCTTTTGAAGCAATGGCTCAACAATTTGGAACGGACGGAACGGCTCAACAAGGTGGAGATTTAGGATATTTTAAGAATAATGGCTCAATGGTTAAACCTTTTGAGAACGCTATTTTTGGCTTCTCTGGAACGGGTTTATTGCCAGGAATTGTTGAAACAGATTTTGGTTACCATATCGTAAAAGTAACAGAAGCTAAAACCAATACACGTTATAAATTAGCGGCTATCAACAGAACAATTGCACCAAGTCAAGCCACTTTGGATGAGGTTTTGCGTAAGGCAGATGCTTTTGCTTCGGCAAACGATACGAAAGATAAATTTGAGGCGGCTTTGAAGAAAGACAAGAACTTATTGATGTTGCGTGGCGACAAAATTCCAGAAGGATCTGCGGGTTTCAATAACTTGCAAAACGCTCGTGACATTGTTCGTTGGGCATTTAGTGACGATACGAAAGTGGGTGCAGTTTCAACGGTATTCCAAAATGAAAATCAGTATATTGTAGCTTTGGAAACAGGTGCTACGAGTAAGGATAAGGTGAAAATTGAAGATTTCCGTGACGAATTAACGGCACGTGTAAGAGGCGATTTGAAGGCAGAAACCATTATGAAGAAATTGGGTGGCGTATCTGGAACGTTGGAACAAATGGCTCAGAAATACGGTGCAGGTGCATTGGTTGAAACCGTGAACGACATCACATTGGCACAAGGCGTATTGACGAGTGCAGGAGCAGACCCAACGGCATTAGGAAAAGCATTTGGTTTGAAGGTTGGACAAAAATCTAAGCCATTCAAAGGCGATGCGGGTGTTTTTGTCATGGAAACCACAAAATCAACCCCAGCCCCAGCCATCGCAGATTTGACCATGTATAAAAATTCAGCAAAAATGATGGCAGCACAAAGAGCCTCATATTATATCAACGAAGCCAT
>JAYUIP010000859.1:0-1401 GCA_043765945.1 Arcicella sp. | reverse complement strand
TTTTTTTAATTTTAATTGATTTAATGATTAATAACTTAGCTATCATTTCTGATTATACGTCAAAAATAGCTTTTTTTTTGAAATACTAATTAATTGTGTGGGGAATATTTGGTTTTTGATGGGTAACGGTCATTTTTACCCATGAGGATAAAAAAATAATTTTCAACAATCAATGTTCCACACAGAACGCTTGAATAAAAAAATGCGTTCTGATAAAACTTTTGATTATTGAAAATTAAGTACTGAAAATTAATTTTGTAAATCTACCCTTTGTTCCACTTTCTTACATCAATAATCGGGTTAGGATAATTAACGCCCAATCTTACGCCAAATCGTTTTTGTTCATCATTATTCAACAATCCAACCGAATGAACTTTGTCCGCTGGCACGTCCGAAAGTTCTGGTAACCAATGCTTTACGTATTCACCTTTTGAATCATAATTCGTAGCTTGTTTCAAAATATTAAAGTAACGATTGTCTCGTGGATCATTCCCAACGCCCGCTCCGTAGAGCCAATTTCCCCAATTTGAGCATACATCGTAATCCAACAATTGACTCTCGAACCATGCCGCACCCCAACGCCAATCTATTTGCAAATCTTTCACCAAAAAACTCGCAACATTTTGTCTTCCACGGTTCGACATATAGCCCGTTTCCAACAATTCTTTCATGTTGGCATCAATCAAAGGCACGCCAGTTTCGCCCAAACGCCATTTTTCAAAAATATTTCGGTTTGTTTTCCACACAATTGGCTTATTCATAATTCCCTTTTTATGGAAAACCTTATTTCCAAATTTCATGCAAACAAATCGGAAATAATCACGCCAAATCAATTCAAAAATTAACCAATACGTTGACTCATTAGCAGTTCTTTCAGACTCATATTTCTTAATTTCCTCGTAAATGTACCGTGGCGAAATACAGCCATTGGCAAGCCACGGAGAGAACTTTGAGGAATAATCTAAGCCCAGCATTCCGTTGCGGGTTTCTTTATAAACTTTCAATAAATCCTTCGTCCAGAAATAATCATTCAAGCGATTAATGGCCTCTGTTTCGCCTCCTTTAAATTTTAACGGTTCATCAATAGAAAGGTTAGAAACCTGTCCTATTTCAATTAACTCCTTAAAAGTCAGATTTTCAGGCACACCAAAAGTTTTTCTCACCTTGGAAAATTTTTCCGTTTTGTTTCTAAATCCAGAGAAAACATCGGGCAGATTTTCAATGTCCATCGGCAAATCGTCCACGTGAAAAAGCGTGGCTTGCCAAAAGAATTTAACCTTTCGCCCATCCGATTTCAGACGTTCTTCCACCAAAGAATCCACTTCGTTTTCTTCCGAAGTAATTTCCTCGGAAGTGTAGAGTTCATCGGCTTGAATCTCTTTGGCTAATTGGGGTAAAATG
>JAYUIP010000858.1:0-1402 GCA_043765945.1 Arcicella sp. | reverse complement strand
GAGCAGAAATCTTTGCAATTTCTTCTTTACTTTTTCCACCGTCTTCTGCGTAATGTTTTAACATTGCAACTGAAGTTGTTTTTACCTTCGCAACGCCTTCAAATACAACTGTTTTGCCAGCAATATCTTTTGGAACAAAAAAACCGTAGTCTTTAAAAGTTACTCGCATGGTTTGACCATCGGCAGTTTTGACTTTCATCCAACAACCCGCCGCCTTACATACCGACTCAACAACGCCAGTAACTTTGGCTGGCATTTCTTCTTTGGACTCTAATTTTGTTGCCAATTCAGTTGCAGGAATTGCTCCTTGCTCAGTGATTGGTTCACCGTGAATACTTTGTGCTTTTGTGGCGAATGATGCTCCTATGAACATTAAACCAAGTGCTAATTTTCTCATAATCAGTTTGTTATGTTTTATAATTAAGTAAATTTAATGAATTCTCAATTAATAACCTCTATCCAACCCTTACATTCCGCTCCTCCAATGGTTTTCAATAAATAATAATACGTTCCCGTTGGAATATCTTTCCCCCAATCGTTTTTATAATCATTCGTTTTCAACATTGCTTGTCCCCAACGATTTTGAATTTCGAGACTTTCTAATTTCAAGCCAATCACAAATGTTTCGTTTTTCCCGTCTCCATTGGGCGTAATTACATTGGCAGGATTCAAGGGAGGCTCAACTTCCAACGTTTTAGTTTCAGTCAATAAACAATCTCCTTTGTATGATTTTAACATAACTGCATAACTTCCTCCCTCTTTGTAAGAATATTTTAGTGGATTTTGAACCGTTAGACTATCGCCTTGCCCCATATTCCAAACGAAACGAGTGGCATTTTTTGTATTATTAATCAACTGAACGAAACCTTGTTGCCCACATTCTTGCGATAATTTATACGTAAAATCTGGTTTAAAAGTTTCATCAATTCCAATATTTATAGTTCGCTGAGCCCTACAACCTGTTTTTTCATCTGAAATATTTACTATTAAAGAAGCTGGTTTGGAGATAGTTACTGTTACTCTTGAGTTTGTAGTATCAATCAAAGGAACATTCCCTTTCCAAGAATATTTAGTGCCTCCCGAAGCGAATAATTGAATGGTTTTATTTCTACAAACCGAGGTATCATTACTAACTTTTGCATTCGCTTCTTCAAGTTTAACCGTTTCAATTTTAGTGGATTTACAACCAAAACTGTTCGTAATTTCACAAGAATAAGTCGTTGATTTAGTGATAATTACAATTGGATTTGGAATATTTGTAGCATTCAAACCCGCAGCGGGTGACCATACGTATTTATTCCCGCCTTCTGCCAACAATTGCACCGTTTTGCCATCACAACCACTCACTGTTTCGGGCGTTAATTTGAATTCAGCAGGAACTACTTTTATTATTTTTTTTACG
>JAYUIP010000857.1:0-4226 GCA_043765945.1 Arcicella sp. | reverse complement strand
AATTTAAAAAGCCTTCAAACGAACAGTTTAAAGGATTTTTAGGTTAAACAATAGAGCAAATCTATTTAAAAAAAATATGAAAAAAATAATCTTAGTGGCAGGGGCTACAGGCAATTTGGGTGGTAAAATAGTGGATGCTTTATTGAAAAATGGAGCGGAGGTTCGGGTAATAGTTCGGCAGGAAACTAATCAGGAAAAAATTGCCAAATTGGAGCAAAAAGGCGTAAAAATATTCATGGTTGATATGAATAATAAAAGCCAAATCATCAACGCTTGTATGGGTGTAAATTGCGTGGTTTCTGCCCTCGCTGGATTGCGAGACGTAATTATTGATACGCAAAAAATCCTCTTAGAAGCCGCCATTGAAGCAAAAGTCTCCCGATTTATTTCCAGTGATTATTCCACTGATTTTACGAATTTAATTGATGGACAAAACAGAAATTTAGACTTACGGCGTGAGTTCCACACTTATTTAGTAAATGCTCCCATACGAGCCACTACGGTTTTCAACGGGGCATTTATGGATTTGCTTACTGCCGAAATGCCACTGATTTTGTTTAAGTTCAAGAGAATTTTATACTGGGGAAATCCAACCGTGAAAATGGATTTAACCACTACTTTCAATATCGCTGAATTTACGGCAAATGTGGCTCTGGATGAAAATACACCACGATATTTGAGAATTGCGGGGGACAGTGTCAATGCCCTTGACGTACAAAAAACTATGACTGACATAACGGGTTTGAGGTTCGGATTAATAAGTCCAGGTAGCATAGGATTGCTTAATACGATTATCAAAGTGGCTAAATTTTTCAATAAAGGTAGTGAAGATTTATACCCCGCTTGGCAAGGAATGCAATATATGCGGGACATGATGGAAGGCAGGGCAGTAATTAAATCGCACGATAATGACCGTTATAAAAATATTCATTGGACATCGGTTGAGGAACATCTTATTAATGAAAACGTAAAAAGTCAGTATGTTTAATGTTAGAAAACCAAAAAGAATCCTCCGAATAGGCTTATTTGGGGGATTCTTTTTTAGTTTTGTAGGGTATAAAAATCACTAACTCAAAAATCATAACTCACTAATTATTTATGGATTATCAACTACTTTTAATGTGCTGTGCGGCTCTTTTGGCGGGTTTTGTGGATGCTGTTGTGGGGGGAGGAGGCTTGGTGCAAGTTCCTGCTTTGTTCATTTTATATCCTCAATTTGAGATTCCAAGAATCATTGGAACGAATCGTTTTTCTTCTTTTATGGGTACCGCCGTGGCGGGTTATCAATACGCAAAAAAGGTAGAAATTCCTTGGCGTACTGTCATATATGCAGGTATTGGAGCGGGTGTAATGGCATTTTTAGGGGCAAAAATTTCTGATTTAATTGATGAGAAGATATTGAAACCCATCATCTTAGTTTTGATGACTGCCATTGCCATTTATACTTTTAAGAAGAAGGATTTGGGACAAGAAGAAATGTTGAAATTTCAACTTAATAAAGTACCCTTTTATGGATTTGTAATTGGTGCATCGGCAGGGTTTTATAACGGCTTCGTTGGTCCTGGAACGGGTAGTTTATTGGTTTTTGGCTTTGTGAGTGTAATTGGCTACGGTTTTCTGAAAGCCTCCGCCATTTCCAAAATCGTGAATGTGATTGCAGATGTGGCTTCTTTAGGCTTTTTTATTACGCAAGGATATGTGCAATTTGAAATTGCCATACCAATGATGCTTTGCAACATGACAGGTTCTTATTTTGGTAGTAAAATGGCAATTCTGAAAGGAAACAAATTTGTGAGAAATTTCTTCTTGGTGGTAATTTTTGCCTTGATTTTGAGGTTTGGATGGGATATTGTGTCCAAATATTAGATTAGATTACGGACTGAACGTTAGACCACAAATCGTACGGATTTAACGGATTTACACAGATAAATTATTAAAAAAATCCGTGTAAATCTGTCAAATCCATTAAATCTATGGTCTAATATTTTTCGACAGAAAATTGTATTATAAAAAGTTTTTTTTAAATACACAAATAATCGTACCTTTGCAGTCCGTTAAGAGAAATCAAAGCTAAATCGTTGAAAATTAGTTATTTACAGGGCGTAAATATTCAATTTAAAGAAAGAAAAACATATTTTTTACAGCAGTGATGTTGCAATATTTTAACAAAAGAACAAATGAGAAAGCGAATCGAAAAAGTTGATTTGACTCCCGAAAGAAGGGAACAGACTCGTCAAAGAAAAGACGATGTAAGTCGTGCATTAGGACGTGAAGTGCCTGTAAGAAAAACCTACGGAGATAGTGGCGAGAGAAAAGAGTTTGGCGGAGAACGCAAACCTTTTGGAGAGAAAAGAGAGTTCATAAGTGAAAGAAAACCTTTTAACTCAGATGAACGTAAACCTTACGGAGAGAAAAGAGAATTTGGAGGAGAGAAAAAACCCTACGGTGAACGTCCAGAAAGAAGAGAATTCACAAGTGAAAGAAAACCTTTTAACTCAGATGAACGTAAACCTTACGGAGAAAAAAGAGAATTTGGAGGAGAGAGAAAACCCTACGGTGAACGTCCAGAAAGAAGAGAATTCACAAGTGAAAGAAAACCTTTTAACTCAGATGAGCGTAAACCTTATGGTGAAAAAAGAGAATTTGGAGGAGAGAGAAAACCTTATGGTGAGAAAAGAGAATTCAATTCGGGTGAAAGAAAACCTCATGGTGAGAAAAGAGAATTTGGAGGAGAGAGAAAACCTTACGGTGAAAAAAGAGAATTTAACTCAGAACGTCCAGAAAGAAGAGAATTTACAGGCGAAAGAAAACCTTTTAATTCTGACGAAAGAAAACCATATGGAGAAAAAAAAGAATTTAATAGTGAACGTCCTGAAAGAAGAAAATTTAATTCAAGCGAACGTGAACCATACGGAGAAAAAAGAGAATTCAATTCAGAACGCCCAGAGAGAAGAGAATTTACAGGTGAACGTAAAACATACGGAGAGAAACGAGAATTTAATTCGGGTGAAAGAAAACCTTACGGAGAGAAAAGAGAGTTCACAGGTGAGCGTAAACCGTTTAATCCTGACGAACGCAAACCTTACGGTGAGAAAAGAGAATTTAATTCAGGTGAAAGAAAATCTTACGGAGAGAAAAGAGAATTCAACAGCGAACGCCCAGAAAGAAGAGAATTTACAGGCGAACGTAAACCATACGAAGGGAAAAGAGAATTTAATTCAAGTGAAAGAAAACCATACGAGGGGAAAAGAGAATTCACAGGTGAGCGTAAACCATTTAATCCTAACGAACGCAAACCTTATGGTGAGAAAAGAGAATTTAATTCGGGTGAACGTAAACCACACGGAGAGAAAAGAGAATTCAATGCGGGTGAGCGTAAACCTTACGGAGAACGTCCAGTAGCATCGGGTGAACGTAAATCTTACGGAGATAAGCCACTATTTAGTTACGGTAACGATAAAAGAAAACCTGTTGCTAAAAGATTTGACAAAGGAGATTTCAATAAGCCCCGTCCGAATTTTGGCGATAAACCTTCTTTCGAGGAAAAAAAAAGCCAAGGAGAGGGAAACGATAAATCAGAGAAGACTTACGGTTCGGCAAAAGTGAATTTTGGAGGAAAAAATCTCTTTAAAGCCCACAATCCAGCGGAACAATCTGAAAAATGGACTCCTACCTACAAAATAGGACAATACAGAGATACTGCTCCAAAGAAAGTTCAGAAGAAAATTGAAGCATCTGAAAAGAAAAACAGTTCTGAAATTCGGCTAAATCGTTTCATTGCCAATGCTGGAATTTGTTCACGTCGTGAAGCAGATGACATCATCAAAGCGGGAGAAATAAGCGTGAATGGAGAAGTTATTACAGAAATGGGGCATCAAGTTCAGCCTGGTGATGTGGTAAAAATGGGTAATAAAAAGTTGAACCGTGAGAAAATGGTGTACGTTTTAATTAACAAACCCAAAGATTTTATCACCACAACTGAAGACCCAGACGACCGCAAAACAGTAATGGATTTAGTGAAAAATGCTTGCGAAGAACGTATTTATCCAGTGGGTCGTTTGGATAGAAATACAACGGGTTTACTGCTTTTAACGAATGATGGAGAATTGGCCGATAAATTGACGCACCCTTCAAATGAAGTTGAAAAACTTTACCAAGTAGAGCTTGATAAGCCTTTGACACCCGAACATCAAGAGCAAATTTTGAAAGGAATTACCCTCGAAGAT
>JAYUIP010000856.1:0-12036 GCA_043765945.1 Arcicella sp. | reverse complement strand
AACTTGTTTTACTCTTAACCCCGCATAAATAATAGTTGAACCAAAATTATAAAATACATCGAAAACAAGAAAATTTGAGACTTTTTGTATAAAATATTTGACAATATAAAAAATTTGTCATAATTTTATGACAAAAAAGGTTAATAATTATGTTATCTCACGATAAAACCATTTTATTTCTTCGCAGAAATCCAGCATTATCAATTTCCATTCTCGAAAAAGAGGCAGGACTTCCCAATAGCACCTTAGCAAAAGCACTTGGTGGAGATAGACTTCTTAACTCAAAACATCTTAATGCACTTTATCCGATATTGATAAAATACGGGTACAATGATTCCCAGTACAAAAAAGCGAGGGTAATTTCAATTGTAAATCACAAAGGAGGAGTTGGAAAAACAACCACAACTATCAATCTGGGCAAGGCTTTAGTCAATTTAGGCTTTAAAGTTTTATTAATTGACATGGATTCTCAGGGCAATTTATCACAATCGCTCGGTATTGATAATCCTGAGAAACAGGTGGTGAATGCTCTTTTAAAAAATGAAGATTTACCCGTTGTTGTAATAGGAGAAAATTATCATTTATCTCCCAGTGATTTAGAATTGGCTTACGCTGATTTAGAACTTGTCCAAGCAGTTGGCGGGGTTAATCAATTAAAAAATAAACTAAATCCACTTAGAGAATTATATGACTATATCTTAATTGACTGCCCACCAGCACTAAATATTTTCACTAATTCAGCTTTAGTGGCTTCTAATGGGTGTTTAGTTATCTTGCAACCAGAAGTATCTGCTATGAAAGGAGTCAATAATTTATTTGAACGAATTTCACAAGTTAGAGAACGAATCAATCCAGAATTAGTAGTTGAAGGAATCGTTTTAACGATGGTTGATAAGCGGTTGAAAGTACATCGTGATATGATTGAATACGTGAATCAGTCTTTGAATAATTTTAAGATTTATAATACGCAAATCAGAATAAATGTCGCCTTGAAAGAATCACAAATTTCGCAAATTAATATTTTTGATTACGATGATAATTCTAACGGAGCTACTGATTATTTGAGTTTAGCAAAAGAATTTTGTTCAACTATTTAACCCATAAATAAAAATAAAATGCAAAAGAAATATATGGGTAATTTTGGAGGAACTTCAATTATCAAAGATCAAAGCCTTTTAAATCATGAAGCAATCAAGCAACAAATCATTATTCTTGATGAACTCCGTGACCTTATTCCGCCACTTCAAGAAGAAGAATACAATCAGTTAGAGAAAAATATTCTTGTAGAAGGTTGTCGGGAGGCTTTGTTAATCTGGCAAACTACGGCGAGTGTTCTGGACACGACTTCTACGCAAACGTCAGCCGTTTATGTTTTAGTGGATGGACACAACCGTTATGGTATTTGTCTAAAACATAAATTAAATTTTAAAATCCATTTAATTTCATTTGATTCTCTAAAGGAAGTTAGAGACTATATGATTGATAACCAGTTAGGTAGAAGAAACTTAATCCCTGAACAAGCATCCTATTTAAGGGGTTTGAGGTATAATACAGAAAAACAAGAAAAAGGTAAATATACACGTGAAGATCATAAGGGTCAAAATGTCCCTTATGATTCGGAAGATCCAAAAGGGACAAATTCCAGTGAAAATGTTGGAGAAAAAAACCATAAGGGTCAAAATGTCCCTTATGGTTCAGTAGCTAAAAAAGAGTCAACATCTGCACGACTTTCTAAACAATATAATGTCAGTGAAAAGACTATAAAACGAGATGCCGAATTTGCGGAAGGGCTAAATTTACTATCTCCCGAATTGAGAAAAGATATATTATGGGGTCGGATAAAAGCTAAAAAAACAGAGATACAACAATTAACGCAAATCGAAAAACCAGCGTTACCAATTGATTCATTAAGCAAAATTTCTGATTTAATTTCTGTTAACGTGTTAAAACAAGTCCGCAAAATTGAGGAAGATGGTTCAGTAACATTTACGTATAAAAATGAAAATTCGAGAGAAAATCTATTAAAAAAAGTAAAAAAGAGTATTAAAAATGCTTCGGATTCGGATGTAACGGTTGAAATAAAAGGGTCATTTATTATCAAAAACAACTTAGTGAACGTTTGGAAAAAATTACGTGGATTTTCGGAAGATATTATAATTGATGAGCATTTTATAGACAAAGTATCAATTTTTCAAACCGTAAGCCTTGGTATCGTTCATGAATTATAAATAAGATTTATTTTTATAGTGCTGATTTTCAAATACTTATGAGATTGTATGGTTTAATTATAACAAATTTAGGGATTGATTTGGAAATATTATAAAACTACTCTTAGATACCATAAAGCATAGATAAATATGTTATAGTTACAGTAATTATAACATATTTAGGGATTAGAAGTAACTTAATTATAACAAATTTAGGGTTTTGGCTATTAAGGTGATTTTTAAAAAAATCACAAAAGGTGTATAATAGGAAATAGTGAAGTTCTGAGTGGTGTTTTAGCAATTCTTGGGTTAAACACTATTATTTTTAGTAATTCTTATATTATTGTTGTTGTATTTTCTTCAATTTTTAGTATTTTATGTATTTTCGGAAGCTATAACCTATTGATAACCAGTGATTTATAGCACTAATTATAACGTTTTTAGGGTTATATATACCAATAATAGGGTTATATATACCAATAATAGGGTTTAATTATAACATATTTAGGGGTTAATATACCATAATTAGGGTAAACTATACCATATTTAGGGATTAAACAAAAGACCATTTAGAATGAGTAGTAAGAAAAATACAGTCATAAAGAATCAATCGGTGAAATTGGTTCGTAAATCAAACAATTTGGTTGAAGGAAAGTATCGTTTTGATATTTGGGAGATGCGAGTATTCACAAAAATGCTCACGATGATATTACCGAGCGACGAAGACTTTAAAGAATACCGAATTTATCTCAAAGAAGTGATTGATGATTTCAATCTCGCTGCCGACAAACAATCGTACAAATTGTTGAAGGATGGTGCGATTAAATTAATGAAAAAGGAAATTAAGATAATTCGTGATACGGATGAAGGTGAAAAAGAGTTTCTCACGCACATAGCCGTGGGTTTAGACAGCTTTACGAGCAAAACCCAAGGAAGTTATGTTGATATATCTTTTCATCCCAAAATGAAGCCCTTTTTGTTACAATTGCAAACGCAATTTTTGATGTATGATGTCAGAAATATTTTGCAATTGCAAAGCTCTTATTCAGTTAGAATTTATGAATTATTGAAACAGTATGAAAAAATTGGGAAAAGAACTTTTAGTATTGATGATTTGAAGGAAACACTGGCGGTAATGAACAAATATCCATTGTATGCAAATTTCAAACAGAGAATTATCATGAAGGCTCAAGAGGATTTGGAGACTTACACCGACATAAGATTTACTTTTGAAGAAGTAAAGAAAGGACGTTCAATTCATTCAATTGTTTTTACCATTAAATCGAATAAATCAATTGTAGAGGAAAGGAAGTTATTGACTCCAATTATAACAAAAATATTTGATGAGAATGTCAATAACACCGAAGTATACAATCTTGTAAAAGAATTCCCAGGAGTTAATCAGAATACGGTAAATGATTGGTTTAACAAGTATAATCAAGAGTATATCATTGAAAGAATTAATATACTTTTAAAACAACTTGCAAAAGGTAAAAAAATTAAAAATCCGATGGGTTATCTACAAAAATTAATGCTGCAAGAAACCTTATTTACTGGATTTGAAGAAAAAACTTCGATAAAACCAGAAGCAAGAAAAACAAACAAGAATTTGGAGAAAAGTATGAAAGACAAAATAAAGGAATTAGAGGAATTGAAGGTTTTTTATTACGAAACACAAAATCAAATTGTCAATGAATTTTTGTTAGCTAATAGTACCGAAAATAATCAGGTATTAGAATTCATAAAACTAAGTCCGCATTACGATGTGAACCAAAGTTTAGAGGACAATCTTCAAAGGGTGACGTTAGTGGCTTTAATCAATACCAAAGTGAGGGATTCTTATCCAAAATTATTCGTGGAACTGGACAAAAAATACGTTGAACACGAAAATGCAATTAAGAATAACTTGAAAGTTTTAGGATATAACGGATAAAACAAAATTTAATTATGGAAAAAAGTAGTGTTTTTTGACACATATTTCCATAATTGAAATAAATGTTAATCGCAAGAGGATCAGAAAAGAGATTTTATCCAAACTTTTAAAGTCAAAACAAGCTGAATTTATGGCTATTTATGGACGAAGAAGAGTTGAAAAAACATATTTGGTGAAGCATTTAGTGAAGCAATTTTTTGAAGAACAAATTGTATTTTCATTTACAGGATCATTTGAGACTGAAACAAATATTCAAATAAATAACTTTTGGGTAGATTTAAAAAGAGTTTATCCAGAAGCAAAATGAGAGTCTTCATTAAACTGTGTCAAGTTAAATTTCCAGTTTTTGGATTTGAATTCTATCTTCAAAAGTAATCATTAGTTCTGATAAAATAGGTTTCCACTGAAAGGCGGTTTTGTTCCAGGTTTTTTCCATGTTTTGAATGGCTAAGAAAGCCAGTTTTAGCAAGGCATTATCCGAAGTAAAAGCCGCCTTAGTTTTTGTCATTTTCCGGATGTTACGATGATACGATTCAATCGTATTGGTGGTGTATATCATCTTCCGAATCAAAGGAGAATAATCAAAATAAGCGGACATATTAATCCAATTATTAGTCCAAGTTTGAACCGCTTGCGGATATAACTTCACCCAAGTTAGGAAAGATGAAAATACCACACTCGTTATCAATCTGATGATTGCTTGCAAAAAAGCTATGGTTTATTACTATCTGTTCCAGGTATTGGTTACATAACAGCCATTTATTTAATCGTTTGTACTAACCATTTTGCAGGCAATATTTTAGGCAAATAATTGGCTTCTTATGCAGGGGTAGCACCTTTCGGAAACACCAGCGGTATTAGCATCAAGGAGCGAGAAAAACTACACAAAATGGCAAATAAAGAACTAAAAAAAATACTACATATGGGGGCAATGTCAGTAATTCCCTGTAACCCTGAAATCAAACAATGTTACAATAGAAAAATGGACGAAGGTAAACACGCCCCAAGTGTAATAAACGCTGTAAAAATAGGCTGGTTTTAAGAGCAGTGGCGGTAATAAAAGTCAAGCCCCTTATGTGAATAACTCTGTGAAATCTGAACAAATAATTAAAAATGCCACTTAAAATACTTAAAAATTAAGTTAAATATTGTTTGCAATAACCATAACAATCGCTGCGGGTTCTTTTGATTTTGGTAAAAAACGAAGAGGTACTTTTTGACTCAGATAGGTTGTCAAAAATAAGACTAAGCCGCTGAGAATCGCTTAACCGTGATTTTGTCTAACTCGAAAAATTCTATGAAAGTCGTGGGAAATTTTTTACCTTTCTTTAGTTGCAACCAATATCATCAGAATGCCAACAATATTAACGCCCAATACCCGATGAATATCTCTGATGCCACCACTACCATTGAAGATCATACACCGTACTTGCCGTTTAATTCGAGGGTCTTGTATAGATAGGCAAATTGGAATTGTTTATAACATGAATGGCAATAAAAGTTTTGCGTACCGTCGGCTTTTTGCCATTTTTTTTGCCATTTGTACTTTCACAATGAGGGCGTTTCACTTGAAGGGGTATTTGAGACATACTAATTCAAGAAGATTTTGCCCTCTTTTGTTAATCAAAGGTCAATTTTCAACTCGTTAAGTTTATGGAGGTATTCTATATTCAAAGTTGACTGCCACTGGCTTATCTTTATTTTTAACCAGTAATTTGTACAAGTTGTAATTTTAGACTAAGTATTTTTTCTTCTTAGATCGTCACATTATAGAGATGACGAAAATATTATAATCAAAATAGTTTTTGAAAATTGTGTATGAAAGATGTGTTACGGAATGATGAAGAAAATAAATCGTATTTTCCAGTTAAAATTTGGTCGAGCAAAATCAATGCTGACGTTTTAGAAATTGATATTGAGCTATCCATTAAAAAGGCGTTTGAAGTTGATTCCAATGTGGGTATTTCCTTGTTATTTAAGTTATATTATGCTCAATTATGTAGCCACGCTCTCCGTTTTGTTTCTTCCAAAGCCATAGCCGAAGACCTCGTTTCGGATATATTTTATGAATTTCACAGTCAATCACTGTACGTAAATATAAATACTTCCTATCGGGCATATCTCTACTCATCCACTCGAAATCGTGCTTTTGACTATGTACGTAAAGAAATGAGACGGCAAACATCTTTAGAAAATGCCGCTTTTGTTTCTATCTCTGAAAACTTACAACCAGATTCAATCACCCAGTACGATGATTTTTATCAAGATGTTCAAAAGACGATTGATTCAATGCCCGTTAAGCGTCGGCAAATATATCTTTTAAATCGTTTTGAAGGCAAAAAAAATCAAGAAATTGCTGAGGAATTAGGCGTTTCAAGTCGCACCGTGGAAGCACATTTATATCAAGCGTTCAAATACCTACGAAATGCTCTTCGAGACAAATGGTTAATTATTTTATTTAGTCTATTTAATTTATAAAATCAGAAGAATATGGAATCGACGGTAAATAAAGAGCTTTTACAAAAATATTTTGAGGGTAACATGACCATTTTTGAGAAAAAAATGATTGATGATTGGGCTATTGAACTTGAAAATCAAGAGATTTTTTATCAATTGTTATCTAAACATGAAACCCAGAATCCTCAATTTGTCTCTGATGTAGATGTCGCTCTGCAAAAGCATAATTTAAGGATGAAAGTTGAACGGTCAATAGTTTCTGAAATTCCCATTAAGTATGTTCAAAAATACAATTATTCAAGATGGATTGCGGCGGCGGTACTCATACTCCTGGTGGGATTTGGTGCTTGGATGAATCGTTCTGTCCTTATTAGTCAGACGTATCAAACAGGATATGGAGAAGTTAAATCTATTGCGTTGAACGATGGAAGCACAGTAGTTTTGAATGCAAATACTACGCTTAAAATCCCAAGATTTGGCTTTGGGAAACGTTCAAGGGAAGTTTTTTTGGAAGGTGAAGCCCAATTTTCTATAAAGCATGCACCTGATAATCAACCATTTATCGTGAAAACTTCCAAAGATTTTGATGTCTTAGTTTTAGGAACAGAGTTTAATGTTTACACTCGTTCAGGCGGTGCAAAAATTGTTTTAAATAAAGGAAAAATTCAATTAAGATACGGTAAAGATTCGTCTATAAATCAAATGATGATGAAGCCTGGTGATTTAGTAACCATCGACAAAACAAATAAAATTAAAAAAATAATTCCTCTTGAAATAAAACAGTTTTCCGCTTGGAAAGAACACCGTTTTGTTTTTAATGAGACAAGTTTAGAAGAAATAACCCAACTTTTTGAGGATAATTTCGGGCTAAAAATAATAATTGAAAATAAAGAATTACTGAAATGGACGGTTTCAGGTTCGTTCACCGCCTTAAACGCTAATGAACTGCTTGGAACACTTACAGAAGCATCCAGTCTCAACTACAAAGAAGAAGGTGATTCCGTCATAATTTATAAAGAAAAATGAAAATTCTGTGAATTACTTAAAAAATATAAAACCCAAAACATCTCATATATCATGCTAAAATTTTTACAAAAATTCATCTTCGTTGCTCTGATTTCAATGAGCATTTATCCGTGTTATGCTCAAGTTTATGCACGGGTTCAAACAATTAAAATCAGCCCAAATTCTGATAAAACGCTCAAAGAAGCATTAACTGAGTTGAAAAATTATTATAGAAAAGATATTCTATATTTTGACCGAAACATAGATAATTTCAAGATTTCAAATGATGTGATTGATTTTAAAAATGATTTAGAGCAAAATCTAATTTCTGTATTAAAATCAACGGATTTAGCTTTCAAAAAAAATAAAAATGGTGGGTATATCATCGTCAAAATTACTGAAAGGAGGTTGGTAAATCAAAACCCTCGATTTCAAGAAAATGTTGAAAAAGAAACCGTTGTGCTTTCAAATGAAGAAGTAAAAGTGGTACAAAAAACCATTGAACAACCTGTAAAAGGCAAAGTTTTTGACGAAAAAGGTGAGCCACTTTCTGGTGTAAACATCTTGGTAAAAGGAACTCAGAAAGGAACAAGGACTGATGCAAAGGGGAACTTTCAAATTGATGCTAATAAGAATTCTATTTTATTGTTTTCATTTGTGGGATACGTTTCAAAGGAGGTACAAATAACTGATAATGAGAACATTGTCGTCAATTTAGAGTCTGCCGTTGGTGAATTAACCGAAATAGTTGTGGTGGGTTCACGGTCAAATGTGGCACGTACAAAAACGGATACACCCGCTCCTGTGGATGTAATCAGTGTGAAGGAATTAGCTCAAACGGGTCAGACCGATTTAACCCAAATGATAAATTTTTCTGCCCCTTCCTTTAACTCTGCCCGCCAAACAATTTCTAATGGCACCGATCACATAGACCCCGCCACCTTGCGTGGACTTGGACCCGATCAAGTTTTGGTTTTGGTTAATGGGAAAAGACAACATTCCACAGCATTAGTAAATGTCAATTCAACGGTTGGACGGGGTTCGGTCGGTACGGATTTGAACGCAATTCCTGTGGGTGCAATTGAAAGAATTGAGGTTTTGCGAGATGGTGCAGCAGCTCAATATGGTTCGGATGCCATAGCGGGAGTGATTAATGTAATTCTGAAAAAAAATACTGGAAATCTGACTTTTACCAACCAATATGGGCAAACCAAAGTGGGTGATGGCAAAACTTATGTGGGCAATTTAAACTATGGAATTGGCTTGGGAAACAAAGGAGGATATTTGAATGGAACCTTAAATTTTAGTGACCGTTCACCCACTAATCGAACGGGAAGCTACAATAACAGCGTTTATTTAGCGAATCTACCAGCGACTCGTTTTCAAGGAACTTCTTTTTACGTTCCATTAACGGCGGCTCAACTGACTGTCCAGCAACAAGATAATACGCTGGTAGCACAGAAAAATTTTGACCGAAACGGAATGATTGTGGGTAACTCAAAAGCTCAAAATTATGCGGGGTTTTTAAATATGGCATTACCTGTTTCATCAAATTGGGAGGTTTACGCTTTCGGAGGATTCAATCAACGGTATGGTCGGGCGGCAGGATTTTATCGTTATCCAAATAATACCAGAGCCAATAATTTGACCATTTTTCCCGATGGATACTTACCATTTATTGAAACCGATATTAAAGATTATTCAGCCGCAGCGGGTCTTCGCAAGACCGTAAAAGAAGGTTGGAACATTGATTTGAGTAATGTTTACGGAGGAAATTCAATTGATTTTTCCGTTAAAAATTCACTAAATGCTTCTTTGGGAAATGTTTCACCTAAGGATTTTTATTGCGGACAATTAAGTTTCTCGCAGAACACAACAAACGTGAATTTCTCGAAAGGGTTTCAAAACTTAGGTTTTACAAAATTTTTTAACATCGCTTTCGGGGCGGAAGTAAGGTTGGATAATTATCTCATCAAGCAAGGAGAAGAGGCATCTTGGAAAGATTATAACCCAGCAAATACGCCAGCGGCTCAGATCAAAGCGGCGGGAGTGCAAGTATTTGGTGGATTCAGACCATCCAATGAGGTCAATAAAAGTCGTTCAAATGTGGGAATTTATTTGGATTTAGAAAGCGATTTAACCAATAAATTACTCGTTGGAGGGGCAATCAGATACGAAAATTACAGTGATTTTGGTAGTAATTTATCCCAAAAGTTGGTTACTCGATATAAATTTTCTGACGCATTTTCTCTACGTGGTGGTATCAGCAAAGGTTTTAGGGCTCCATCCTTACACCAAAAATTTTACAGTGCTGTTTCAACTCAATTTATCACCGTCGGAGGGGTAAATCAGCAACGAGAAGTTACAACCGTTAGAAACGATGCCGATATAACAAACCGTTTAGGAATTCCAGAATTAAAACCTGAAACTTCTTTGAGTTATAGTTTAGGATTTACTTCTAATTTGAGCAATAAATTATTGATTACGATTGATGCTTACCAAATTGATATTAAAGACAGGATTGTGGTTTCTGGGCGTTTCAGTAGCGCAATTCCACAATTAGCCGAATATTTTAAAGGCACGGAAGTAACCGAAGCACAATTCTTTACAAATGCCGTTGACACTCGAACCAGTGGGATTGATGCCATAATTACTTATAAAAATCGTTTTGAAAATAATACGAATTTGACCTTGAATGTAGCCGCTAATTTTAATGAAACCACTATTCAAGGCGGTGCGACGGGCGTGAGAACCCCAATACAATTGAATGGATTGGGAGAAACCCTGATGAACCGTGAAGAAAGAGGTCGAATTGAAGTAAATCAGCCAAAAAGCAAAATTGTATTATCGGCAAATTACCAAATTAAAAATTTGAATCTAAAATTGCAAAGTACACGTTTTGGCGAAATTTCGACCATTGCTCCCACTGACCCTTTACAAGACCAAACATTTTCAGCAAAATGGATTTCTGATATTTCTTTGGGTTATAAATTGAGCAAAAACGTGGCTTTAAATGTGGGTGCTAATAATATTTTTGATGTTTATCCAGATTTAGTTGCCGACCCTCGCTTAACTAATGATGGAACCGTTATTTATAGCCGTTTTGCTACACAATTTGGCTTTAATGGTGCTTATTATTTTGTAAATTTGAACCTAAACTTTTAATCACTACCAATAAATACCAAATGCAAAAGCGAAATCAAGTGTTGTCATTTTTAGTTTCATTATCAGTCATTACGTACATAGACCGTACTTGTATTTCGCTCGTAGCCTCGGACATGAAAACGGATTTGAAGATTGAAAATGACGCTTGGGGTTGGATTTTAAGTGCTTTTGCCCTCTCTTATGCCATTTTTGAACTACCAACGGGTGCGTTGGGTGATAGAATTGGTCCTCGAAAAGTGTTAACCAGAGTTGTGCTTTGGTGGTCGGCTTTTACTGCTATGACAGGTACGGCAACGAGTTGGTTATATCTTTTAATTGTAAGATTTTTATTCGGTGCTGGCGAGGCGGGTGCTTATCCTAATGCTTCAATCGTGGTGTCAAGGTGGTTTCCTAAACATGAAATTGGTAAAGCCCAAGCCTTCATCTGGGCGGCTGGACGCTTGGGTGGGTCAATTGCTCCGTGGGTGATTATTCCCATTTCAGCCAGTTTGGGCTGGCGATTTTCGTTCTTTGCAATGGCAATTTTAGGAATAATCTGGGCAATTATTTGGTACGTTTGGTTCAGAGATTTTCCCCACGAAACCAAAGAGATTTCAAAAGAAGAGTTAACGTTAATTGAAGAAAACAGACGTTTTAAAAGTTCAGACCATCATATTCCTTGGAAAAAACTCCTACAAAATCGCAATATGTGGGCATTAATGATGATGTTCCATTTTTTTATGTATGGAGCGTATTTTTTTACGGGTTGGTTACCTACGTATCTGAAAGAGGGAAGACATTTTGATAAATCCCAAATGCAATTATTTGCTACTTTACCTTTTATTTTAGGAGCAATTGGTTGTTTTACGGGCGGATATCTAAGCGATTGGCTATCAAAACGTTACGGATTAAAATTCGGCAGAAGAAGCATTGGAATTGTGGGGATGGGTATTTCAAGCATTATCATTACCTTGGCGGCTTCAACCAAAGATAATCAAACGGCGGCTTATTTATTGGCAATTGGAATGGGATTTAAGGACTTGACATTACCCATTGCTTTTGCCGTTTGTATTGACATTGGAAAGAGTAAATCGGGTCTAGTTTCGGGTGCAATGAACATGGTTGGGCAAATGGGAGCGGTTTTTTTAGGCGTATTATTTGGATACATCGTAAAGGCAACCAACGACTTTAATTATCCATTATACATGATTGCCTTTCTACTTTTCTGTGGTTGTTTGTTATGGTTCGTGATAGACCCTGAGAAAGAGATTGATTTTTAGAGCAGAACAC
>JAYUIP010000855.1:0-1405 GCA_043765945.1 Arcicella sp. | reverse complement strand
ATAACTCCGCCTTAAATAACGTAGTAAAACTTTCTTAAAACGATGATTAATTTGAAGAAAACTGGACTAATGCTTGTGCTGGCATTGCTGGTAGTTGCTAAAACTTTCTCTCAGTCTTTGAAAGACGCAGAGTATGAGTTTAACAAAATGAGCTACCTCAACGCCGCCGAAATGTTCGAGCAGGTTTTGAAAGGAAAACTTTCCGATTCAGAAAAACAGTCGGCTCGTATGAAACTGGCGTATGCTTACCGCCAAATTCATGACTCGCAAAACTCCGAACGAGTTTATCGAGAATTAATCAGCAGTGGTTCGCAACTTTCGGGCGATGCCTCGAAGGTGTATTTGTATTATGCCCAAGCTTTGGCTTCAAACGGCAAGTATAAAGACTCGCAGGAAGCCTACGACAAATATGCAAAAGTTGAAACTGCCGATAAAAGAAGCGGCGGGTTTCAAAAACTGTATAAAAACGTTGAGACATTGAACAAAAATGCCGCTTGCTACAAAGTGGACTATCTTTCTATCAATTCCGACAAGGCTGATTTCAGTCCAATGTACTATAAAAATGGTTTGGTTTTCAATTCAGGACGTACCGAAGGCACGGGTTTAAAACGTGTTTTTTGTTGGGATAACTCTCGTTTCTTGGATATGTATTACTTGACTGATATAAGTTCATTGACCGCTTCTGCCGCAGGGTTGGGTGGGGCTGATGCCAATAAATCTAAGTCAAGAGGTACGGAAAGTGTTGTGGGTTCGGATGAATATACTTCACCAACTGCCAATGATTCAAGAACGGTCGGAACTTTTGGAGGAACAAATATCTATCAGGGATATGGTTATACAGAAAGTCCACAAACCAAAACACAGAAGTTTAGTAAATCATTGAACACCAAATATCATGAAGGTCCAATGACTTTCACGAATGATGGTAAGAAGGTGATTTTTACTCGTAATAACTTTAATAACGGTAAGTTTAAAACTTCTGCGGATAAGATTAACAAGTTAAAAATTTACGTGGCGGATGATAAAGGTGCGGGACAGTGGAATAATATCAAAGAAGTACCTTTCAATTCTAACGAATATTCAACGGGACATCCTTCCTTAACGAAAGATGATAAATTGATGTATTTTGTTTCAGATATGCCAGGTGGTTTTGGTGGAACAGATTTATACGTAGTTGAATATAACGGTGGAACATTCGGAACACCCGTGAATTTAGGACCTGAAATTAATACCGTGGGAAGTGAAATGTTCCCGTTTGTGGATGAAAGAGGTAACCTTTATTTCTCATCTGACGGACACGCTGGTCTGGGTGATTTAGATGTTTTCTACGCTCAAATTACGGATGGTTCAAAATTGAAAGGTAAAATTAAAAACATGGGTACGCCCGTAAATTCAAGCAAAGACG
>JAYUIP010000854.1:0-4233 GCA_043765945.1 Arcicella sp. | reverse complement strand
CAAGAACTACCGATTGAAAAACGTCCGTTGTACAAAATAAATAATTCATTCGTAGCCTCAAATTACGATTGGAATGACGTTAATGTAAAATCAATTTTGAACTTAGACTATTGGTCACCTGATGACGGGGAAAAGTTGGTTTCTCAGTTTGGGGAATTAGCTCATAATGGGATTTATAATTTGAATGTCTTAGAAAAACAGACCATTGCACAAAAAAATGATTATGAATTACCTTTCATTAAACCTGAAAAGAATCTTCCAAAGATAGAAAAATGTACGCCTTCGTCAGATTTTCCACCGAATGCAATCTACGTAATTGATGGAAAATTGGCTGATTCGGGTTATTTACACAAAAATGTTCAAGTGGAAGATATTGATAAATTAGAGGTCATGGAAACGGAATCTGCCAAAGCAAAATATGGCGAAAGTGCCAAAAAGGGTGTGATTTTGATTACTACAAAAAGAAAAAATTAAGAATTATATTTTCGATTAAAAAAGCGAATCTCATTCATCGAATTCGCTTTTTTTGTTATTTGCCAAAAATTAAGCAACGAAATATAAATAATTATGCCACTATTCCAAATGACTGGATTGTCAGGTGCAGGAAAATCGTCCATTGCTAACTTGCTGAAATCCAAAATTTTAGCAATGAATCTCAAAGTCGAAATCATTGATAGAGACGAATTCAGGAAGACGCTTTGTGCTGATTTGGGTTTCTCAAAAGAAGATAGAATTGAGAATATCAAACGTTTAGGCTTCGTGGCAAATCTGTTATCCCGAAACAAAATCATCACGATTATTGCGGCAATCAATCCCTACAATGTTGCCCGAAATGACTTGAAATCACTTTACGATGCCAAACTCATTTACATAAAATGTGATGTAGAGACGCTCCGAAAAAGAGATACGAAAGGGCTTTACCAAAGAGCATTTTTACCCGAAAATCATCCCGACAAAATACATAATCTCACGGGCGTAAATGACACTTTTGAAATTCCCGAAAACCCTGATTTGGTGATTGATACTTCGGAAGAAAGTCTTGAAGAATCTTTGGAAAAAGTATTAGGTTTTATTTCACAAAATCGAAGCTAATTTTTCATACATCCCAAATACAGCTTTTTGATATTCAGGCAATTCACCTTCCAAAGGTTTTTCTTCAAAAACTGTATTGGGTCTTTTACTGTGAAATTGGGTGCGTACCACCATCTTTTCTTTCACTGATTTTTTAATTTTTAAATCTAAGAATTGTTCTATTTTTCCTAAACTCGTCAAGATTCCTTCGGCATAATTTACGAAAAGTGAATTCTTATCTTTTTTTATGATTTCAAGATACCTTTCAAAATATTTTTCTAAGACTTTCGCTACATAAACTGGACGTTCTAATCTTAAAATTTCTTCCAAAGAAAATCCAAATAATTCAGGTTGAATCACGCCTGGGGTGGCGTGCATATCTGCCTCTTTTGCCTGCGAGCGTATAACTTCATCTGGTCGTCTGAATGAGAAAATGAAGGGCGTTTCGGGGTATAATTTCCTTATTTTTTCGTAATAAAAAATATGCCAGCTATCTAACTTGATGAAGAAATTTTGTTCTTCACCCGTTCTTTTTTGTCCTAAAAATTTTACGACCGATTTTAAAGATTTATCTATTTTTTCTTCTGAAATCTCAGGTTTTTGAAAGGTAATTTCCCGTAGAACTTCATCAAAAATGGGTGGTTCGGCAAGGACAATATTTTGTTCATCTAATGAAAGCAATTGAGCCAAAAGTGTTGAGCCACATCGAGAAACATGGAAAATAAATGCCGTTGGAGCAATTGAGGCTATTTTTTCAGAAAAATCAATAATTCCATCTAAAGTGGAAATGGCATGATAAGGCTTGCGATTTTCCTCAAAGATTTTACATCTTGCCGTAGTTTCGTGAAAAAAGGGTTCGGAATATTTTTTATCAGCAACGTATAGCCAACGACAGTATAGTTCTTTTTCTTGAAAATCTAATCGGAAAGGTATCCAATTTTTTAGGGGATGTGGGTTCATATTTTTGATGTGCTACATTTCTTCTCGCAGTTGTTTAATCAAACTATCAGCTCTTGGGGTTTTCATCAACGATAATTGTTCAATCATCATCAACTTGGTTTGTTTGTCGTATTTACTTTTTTTCTCCTCCTCGAAATCATAACCAAAAGTGGCAAACAGTTGATCAGACCAATCATTTCTTAGGCAGTCAATCACCAAGTGAATTCTGTCAGTCTCGCCTTCATTGGATACAAAATGAGGACGATTGAAGTTTGCATACCAGCACTCACCCTCTTGCATGGGTAATGGTTTTTTGTCAACCGTGAAGATTACTTTATCGTTGGTCTGGATTGGAATGTGAATTCTGAAAAATCCGTCTTCGTAACCTGCTGCTGAATCTGTATGCTCTTTGATATAACTTTTTGGCGAAAGGGAAAGTAGTCTCACTGCTTCTTTCTTACACAGAAAAGAATCAATTATTTCTTTGAAATACAAACATTTACTGAGCGTGAGCGTATCCTGAAAGGTAGCATTTGGCGTGGCTAAAATGTCTAATTCACTTCCAGAAATGGAGCGAAGTGCAAAGCTCGACCAATGCCCAGTGAAGTCATTTTGGTTGAAATGAAGCAACCAGTCTATGTTTTGACAAAGTTTGAGGTCTATTTTTAACCTTTTGACATCATACTTTCGAGGGATTTTATAATTATTCATCTACACATTTATTATCATTCACATACAAAAATCATTATTTCACAACAAATTAATTTGTTGTTCCGTAAAATTCTGTAATATTGTTTCACTTCTTGTTATGCTCACATAAATAAATCCTTCGAAAGTAGTTTAGAAAATTTGATATTTTCAAGTTTTCAATCAACAATTTATTCATTTAATACTCTTTGTTTTCATCATGGATTTTAATGAAACGGTCTTCAAAAAGATTACTGATTTTATTCAAAATATAGGCATCGCTGTCTGCTATCGTCAGATTTCTGAGCCAAGTTTTTTGCCAGGATTAATGATTGAAAATGGAACGCTTTGGATTGACAAAAATCAATTAAAATACATCGGCGACACCTTGCATGAAGCAGGTCATATTGCTTTAATGAATCCCGAACAACGCAAGAATTTATCAGGTTCGTTGGAGAGTCAGGACAATGCAGAAGCCGCAGAAATGGCTGTAATTGCTTGGGCGTATGCGGCTTGTCTTGAAATTGGAATTGAACCCTCAGTAGTTTTTCATCCAGACGGGTATAAAGGTGGAAGCGACAGTATTATAGAAAATTTTGGAGTAGGCAGGTATTTTGGTGTTCCGATGTTGCAATATTATGGACTAACGCATGAACGCAAAAAGCAGGAGTCTGACATTGTTTTTCCTGAGATGCGGACTTGGGTGAGAACTTAAATATAACACTTAATAATTTTGGAATTTTTTCACGTCATTCCATGCACAAACTTGTTTATACATTTGTCAAAATAACACAACAAAATATATTTTATCCAAAGTCCTTAACATAGGTATTATTTAACTTCTTTAATTTCCATTCCATTCTTGCTATCAAATTTAAAATCAAAATTTACTATTATTAAAATCATGGTCTGACGGCATCGTTGTGCCATAAAAATGAATCAAAATAATAACCATGAATAATCAATCTCGAAGAGTATTTTTAAAAAGTGCTGGTATAATAGGCATTGCTTCATTGACCCCAAATTACGTTTTTGCTCAAAAACAAAATACTTATTTTATGGGAAGGCAAGTATTTTTAAGTAAAATTTTAAAAAAGACGTATAGCCTAAAAGTATTATTCGACACAAACCTTTTCAATATTTACAAAACCGCTTTAAATAATTGGCAAAGTACTGGTTATCAAGCATTTGGAAGTAATTTTTATGTTTGTCAAAATGAAAATGTAGCTCTTTTCCCTTTATATCATCCGCACAATTCAATGGGGATATTGGACAGAGCTATTTTATGTTTTGGAAAAAATGATAGAGGCGAGTGGACAAAACTCAAACCATTATCGGGTTACGATTTGAAAGCCCTTGCTGTGGCAACAGAAGGCTTGCTTAAAAACAATGCCGACATTGATTTAGGGGATTATTTACTGCCAAATTGTTTCCAGAATATGGATAATGGACTCTGTTTCAAGACTTTAAAAGGAGATGTTTTCATTAAAACTACCGTATCAAAAGAGGTTTCGAAGACAAAAATTATTGTGAGAG
>JAYUIP010000853.1:0-1405 GCA_043765945.1 Arcicella sp. | reverse complement strand
TCAATGATGCGAAAATGGATATTGTGATTATTGTTTTTTTCATAATTTCTATCATTGATTATAACCGAAAAGCGTTTGTTTAGTCAAAATAAGTAAATCATTTTCTTCTAAAAGATTAATTATTCTTTCAAAATTCACTTCAAAAAGTGCCTTCAAATCATTTTTTCCCGTATTTCCTGTTTTGACCAATACTAATTTTGCAGGTATATGTTTGATGATAAAAGTATCATAAAAATCATCATCTTTGGTAATCAAAATCCTTTCTTGTTCTGTAACAATTCTATTAATTTCAGAATCGGCTGTATCATTTTGAAGTGGTAAATCCAATGTATGAATTGTATCGAATCCTTTACTCAGAAATATTTTTTTCAAAGAAGGAGGTAAATGAGCATCTATCAAAAATTTCATCAGGCTACGGCTAAATGATAAGTTTTCGTTTTTAAAGCCTTGGTTGCAAACTGTAAGCAAGCCAAAAAGTCCTCCCTTTCCAGATCTGGAAATTCAGTCAATAATTCGTCAATTGAATCTCCTGCCGAAAGGTATTCCAACATAGATTCAACCATATACCGCTTGTTTCGGATGGTTGGTTTACCGTGACAAACCAAAGGATTAATCGTAATTCTGTTAAGCAATGATGATGTTTCCATATCTATAAATCCAATTTATAATTCATCTTATCCACTAAATGTTTACTCAAAATCTCCCTTGCATTCTCCACCACGGCTTTTGAAGGGTTTTGTCCGCCAATCATTTGGGCAATTTCCATGACTCTTTCCTCATTGGTTAACTTCTTGATACGGGAAACAGTTTTGGCAGACGAATTGTCTTTATACACAAAATAATGTACAGAACCCTGTGCCGCAATTTGGTGCAAATGCGTAATGGCAATCAATTGGTGACTACGGCTCATTTCACGCATCATATTGCCCACTTTTATCGACACTTCGCCCGAAATACCCGTATCAATTTCATCAAAAATGATGGTTGGCAAAGCTCTTTTATTGGCTAAAATATACTTTATCGCCAACATCAAACGACTAAATTCACCGCCCGAAGCTACATTTTTGATGGGTTGAGGCTTGATTCCTTTGTTGGCAGAAAATAGTAAGTTAATGATATTCAGACCATTAGGTGTTGGTTTGATAATTTCGTTATTAATATTTAAACTGGCATTAGGCATTCCCAAATCTTTCAACAAATCCGAAATTTGTTTTTCGATGATTGGTAAAACCGCAATCCGAGATTTTGATAATGCTTCCCCCGATTTAATCATCAACCTTTCAGTTTTTTCAACGTTGGCTTTGGCTTTTTCAATAGCTTCGTCAATGTTCAAAACCTTAGAAACTTTTTCTTCTAAATCATTCTGAATGGCAATTAATTCACGGTCGGTTTTGACTTGATGTTT